>JAEMQE010000258.1 GCA_022758945.1 Lentimicrobium sp.
AATTCAAGTATTCAAAAATGTTAATTATTACTTAATTTGAAATTAGAATTTTGATATTTTCTCAAAGTTCAACTCATCGAAATGGTTAATTACCAGATCTGCCAACGTTAAATCTTGCAATTTAGAATTTTCGCTGTTGTAACCAATACAAAAAATGCCGGCGGCTTTGGCAGCAATTATTCCATTAGTGCTGTCTTCAATCACGATGCAGTTTTCTTTTGAAGCATTCGATAAGCTGGCAGCAAATTCAAAAATTTCCGGATGAGGTTTTGAATTGGGAAAATCTTCTCCACTCACAATATGGGAAAAATACTGATGTAGATTAAATCTTTTGAATACGCGGTCAATAGTCACTTTTGCAGCTGATGAAGCCAGAATTAATTGCATTCCGTTTTGGTGTAAATCTTGAATTAATTTCTCGACACCTTCTATTAAATATAAATCTTCTTTATTGTCGAAAGCATCATTAAAAATAGTGCGTTTCCTTTGAATTAAATCCTCCACTTCAAGGTCAATAGGAAATAATTCTTTTAATTTTTGGAATGTGTTTCGGGTAGAATTACCCATAAAGGAAGTAAACATTGCTGGAGAAACAGCAATGTTTAATTCGGCAAAATGTTGAAAATAGGCATAACTATGTACTGGTTCCGTGTCAACAATTACACCATCCATATCGAAGATTATGGTTTTTATCATTGGGAGTTAGAGATTAGAAGTTGTGGTTTTCTAAATATTCTGTGATGGTAAGAATTAAAGTTTTTCCAAATCTTTTGATTTCAAGTAAATCTTTATCACCTGTTATTAAATGGGTTGCGTTTCCATCTTGAGATAAAGAAAGTAAAAAGTCATCTTTCGGATCTCGACAAAGACTTATTTCGGATGAAACTTCTAGGAATTCGGCTTTTGAATGAATTTCACTTAATAATGTATTCAAGTCAGCTTGGGAAAAATATTTTTTGAATTTTGGTCGTCGTGCAACTTCAACAAACTCCTCCAGTAATTCGGCACTAAAAAGCAGAATTAAATTGTTTTGAGAAAATAATTTATCGAGTTTTGAATACTCTTTGGTAAGAAGAAAGCTGATCCAAAGATTGGTATCGATTATAATTCTATCGATTTTTGGCATATCTCTCAGTTCTAACCATTTCAACTTCTTTACTAATTTCTTCAAGTGATGGAGCATTTGAAGAGGCTTTCTTGCGAAGTTTGCTAACGATATCTGTAAAATCTTGTTTTTTAGTTTCCTTAATAGAAATCAATTTTAAGTCAGCTAAATCTTGTAAAAGTTTAGCAGCTTTCGGATTTAATAGGTCTATTTGATATGTTTTCATATTTCAAAGATAGTATTTTTTTTAATATTGTTTTTGAATCTAAATATTTATCGAAAAATCTGTATTCAACATTTAACCTATAACTTAAAATCTAAAAACTAATCTAGTTTTCCGTCAAAATGCATCATCCATTTTCCCTGTACTTTCATTACTTGTTCAATCACTTCACGAACGGCACCTTTTCCACCATTTTTATGCGAAATATATTTTGCAATTCCTTTAATTTCAGGACTAGCATCTTGCGGACAGGTTGGTAATCCTACAAGTTTCATTACGTGATAATCAGGAATATCATCGCCCATATACAAGACTTGTTCTGGTTTAATATTGTAAAGTTCTACATATTCTTTAAAAGTTTCCACTTTGTCCGGTGTACCCAGATGAATGTCAGTTATTCCAAGATTTCTCAATCGTACCCGAACACCTTCATTGCTTCCTCCTGAAATAATGCAAACATTATAACCACTTTCTACAGCTGCTTTCATTGCATAACCATCACGAATATTCATGGTTCGCAGAATCTCGCCTTCATTGGTCACAAAAACGGAACTGTCTGTAAGAACGCCATCCACATCAAAGATAAATGTGGTGATTTCGTTCATTATTTCTTTATAACTCTTTGCCATTATTTTGTATAGATTGGGTTAGTATTTCATAGATTTTTGCGTGATTTTCATTGGATAAAAAATCCAAATGAGCTTCAATGGTTTGTGTGTCGTTGCGTTTTGCAGGACCAGTTTGCGCTGCTGCCGGCGAAAGCGTCATTACTTTGTTTACGGTTTCCAAAATTAATGGTTTTAAGATTTCAAAAGGAACTTTATTTTCTTCGCAGATTTCATTACCAATGCGATACATTTCATTCACAAAATTATTAACGAAAACTGCCGAAATATGTAATGCTTTTCGTTGTTTTTCATTGCTTTTAAAAGCATTGTTGGAAATGGATTGTGCCACTTTTTCTAGTAATTCAAAGTCAGTTTCGGTTTCGCTTTCCAGACAAATTGGAATTTGACTAAAATCAACGGCTTTATTTTTGGTAAAAGTTTGTAAGGGGTAAAAAATGCCTCTTCTATTTTTATTATCCAAAGATTCTATTGGAACGCTGCCCGAAGTATGCACTACAAGTCGATTTTTGAATGGCAATTCCGAAGAAACTTTTGATATGGCATCATCGGAAACAGCAATAATGTATAAATCAGCTTCCGCCAAGTCATTAAAATCAGTAGTGATTCTGTTGGAATCGAGTAGGGGAATACTGGTTTCTTTTTGTCTGGAAAAGACTTGAATTACTTCGATTTCTTTGCTTTTGGCGAAAGCCTGAATCAAATGTTGGGCAACATTTCCGGAACCAATAAGTACTACTTTAATCATAAGGCAAAATTAACAAAAAAAGTCAAAACTAATGCATAGCAATTTAATTGTAATCTGAAAGGATATTTATCAATTAAACAGAATATTTTTTTCCTTAATTTTGGATTAATTTAACAAGAGAGCAATTATGCAAGTCGACTATTTTAAGTACTTTTGGCATAACTTTATAAAAACGTAAATTCTTACAGATGAATAATAAATTGACTTCTATTTTATTTTCTACCCGATTGATGGCCATACTTTTCCTGGCTTTTGCAATTGCAATGGCAACGGGAACTTTCATTGAAAGCAAATACAATACGGATACAGCCCGAATCTGGGTTTACAATACCTGGTGGTTTGAAGGAATCATGTTGGTTTTTATGATTAATTTCATTGGAAACATCAAGCGTTATAATTTATTAAGAAAAGAAAAATGGGCAACTCTTATGCTGCATTTGGCTTTTGTTTTCATTATCGCAGGAGCTTTTATCACTCGTTATATCAGTTATGAAGGAATGATGCCTATTCGCGAAGGAAATACAGAAAACATATTTTATTCTGATAAAATGTACCTCACCCTTTTTGTTGATGGCGAATATAAAGGCGAAATGAGACGCAGAACTTTCGAAAAACCATTATTGCTTTCCCCAGTCACCAATAATAATTTTTCCATTTCGGAAAAGTTTGATGACACCAAATTTGAAGTAAATTACGAGAATTTTATTATGGGAGCCAAAGAAGTCATCAAACCCGATCCAAAAGGCAGTTTATATCTAAAACTTGTAGAAGCCGGTGATGGTGGACGTGAAGAACATTTCTTGAAAGAAGGAGAAGTTCAAAACATTCATAACACACTTTTTTCCTTAAATAAATTTACGCCTGGAGCAATAAATATCTCTATCACAGGAACTGGGACTGTTGACCTTAAGGCTACAATTCAAACTCCATTTGAAGGTCAGTTTATGCGAATGGCAGACAAGTTGCAAGGTAAAGTGGCCAAAGACATAGTGCAGCCCTTGATGATGCGTTCCTTATACAGCATTGGCGATATGAGAATTGTTTTTCCGGAACCAGCGGCAAAAGGTACTATTGGTTACGATTCGAAAAATGATTTTAAAGCCAAAGAACATAAAGATGCTTTAGTGTTGAAACTAACGGCTGACGGACAAGAAAAAACAGTAACATTAATAGGAACGAAAGGTAGAACAGGAGAATCAAAATCTGTAAAAATCGGAAAACTGGATTATACCTTTTTCTATGGAAATAAAGTTTATACGTTACCTTTCAGCATCAAATTGAATGATTTTATAGCACAGAAATATCCTGGAACAGAAAAAAGCTTTTCTTCGTTTGAAAGTCAGGTAACAATTCGAGATAAAACGGAAGTTTTTGATTATAAAATATATATGAATCATATTTTAGACCATGATGGATACCGATTTTTTCAATCCTCGTTTGATCCGGATGAAAAAGGAACTGTTCTGTCTGTAAGTCACGATTATTGGGGAACATTGATAACTTATATTGGTTATTTTATGTTGTTTTTTGGATTGATGGCTATTATGTTTACCAAACATTCTCGATTTGCTGATTTAAAACGAAAATTGGAAGTAGTGAAAAACAAAAAAGCTAATTTGCTAACAATCTTAGTGCTATTCTTGAGCTTTGGTGGCTATGCTCAAAATCATAGTGCTCAGTTTTTTAGCCAAAAACAATTAGATTCTATTATTGAAAAACGAAAAGTTCCTGAAGCTCACGCAACAAAATTCGGAAGATTAATTGTTCAGGATGCAGGTGGAAGAATGAAACCGATAAACACTTTCTCGTCTGAATTGTTGCGAAAAGTAAGCCATAGTGATACTTATAACGGTTTGAATTCTGACCAAGTGTTTTTGTCAATGACTCAAGGAGGTAACATTTGGATTCAAGTTCCAATGATTTATATCAAAGCAGGAAACGACAGCATTCGCAAGATTATTGGCATCGATGCAGAAAAAAAATACGCTTCATTTATTGACTTTTTTGACAATACGGGTAATTATAAATTATCACCTTATTTAGATGCTGCCTACAAAAATGCAAATCCAAACCAATTTGAAAAGGATTTTATCGAAACCGATAAAAAAGTGAATTTAATGGAAGCCGCTTTGAGCGGAAGCATATTGAAGATTTTCCCGATTCCAAACGACCCGAATAATAAATGGGTTTCTTTTCCAGAATTGGCAAACGCTGGTTTAAAAGGAATGGCGGCAACTTATACACAAAACATTCTTCAATTGTATTTTGCAGCTTTAGAAAAAGCATCTGCTACTAATGATTATAAACAAGCCGACCAATTATTAGAAAGCATTAGCGGTTTCCAGAAAAAATTTGGTAGCAAAGTGATGCCTAGTGAACAAAAAATCAGTTCTGAGATATTGTATAATAAATACGATGTATTCCAGAAATTGCCCTATTGGTATATGTTTGCAGCTATTTTGATGCTCTTCTTTACCATTCTTAAAATATTCAAAGAAAGAAAAGCTTTGAATGTTTTAGTCAATACAATGCACATTATCATTGGATTGCTTTTTGTCTTGCATACCCTAGCATTGATTGCTCGTTGGTATATTTCGGGTCACGCTCCTTGGAGTAATGCTTATGAATCGATAATTTATGTGGCTTGGGCAACAATGTTTTTCGGATTGGCTTTTGACAGAAAGTCGAAACTTACCGTTGCTTCATCTGCCTTTGTCGCTGCAATGATTTTGACTGCAGCTTACATGAACTGGATTGATCCTGAAATTGGTAATTTGCAGCCTGTGTTGAATTCTTATTGGTTAATGATTCACGTAGCAATCATCGTGGCAAGTTACGGTCCATTTGCTTTGGGAATGATTCTAGGAGTTGTTTCTTTACTATTGATTTTGTTTACCAATGAAAAAAACAAGGAAAAAATGAAATTGAATATCAAGGAAATATCTTATATTAATGAAATGGCATTAACCATTGGTTTGATTATGTTAACCATTGGAAATTTCCTTGGAGGACAATGGGCTAACGAAAGTTGGGGTCGTTATTGGGGTTGGGATCCAAAAGAAACTTGGGCATTAATCAGTATTATGGTTTATGCTTTTGTCATTCACTCTCGATTTGTTCCATCTTTAAGAGGAAAATGGGCTTTTAACCTGATGAGTATTTATGCTTTTGTATCGATTTTGTTTACTTATTTTGGAGTGAATTTCCACTTGGTAGGATTGCATTCTTATGCGAGTGGCGAAGCACATTCATTGGCTTGGATATGGGAATCGTTAGGAACTATAACCTTGTTTGGAGCGATAACTTATCCAAAATACAGAAAATATTACAAGAAGAATTCTAATAAATAGAATTTCGTATAATAAAAAAAGCTTTCAACCCTTAAAAGCTTGAAATCTTTTTTATTTAAAATAGAGTTGACTTACTCAATTCCTAAAGTATTAATATTATTAAAACTTTAGGAATTGTTGTAGTATTTGAAAAATCATTTTAACTATTTTTATAAAAAAATTAAATCCAATGAAAAACTTATTTATTATCGCTTGCGGAATGTTTCTTTTTTTGAATTGTCAAGGTCAAAATAAGCAAAGTAAAACCAATGTAACTATGGAAAAGCAAACCATTTATCAATTTAAAGTAGAAGATTTATCAGGAAAACCATTTGACTTTTCTTCTTTGAAAGGAAAAAAATTAATGATTGTAAACACCGCTTCAAAATGTGGATTAACACCACAATATAAGGAATTAGAAGCCTTGTACAAAGAATATGCAGCCAAAGGTTTTGTCATTGTAGGCTTTCCAGCCAATAATTTTGCCTCTCAAGAACCGGGAACCAACGAAGAAATTGCCACATTTTGCCAACTCAATTATGGAGTAACTTTCCCAATGATGAGCAAGATTTCGGTAAAAGGAAGTGATATGCACGCAGTATATAAATTCCTAACCCAAAAATCTAAAAACGGCTTGCAAGACAGCGAAGTGGAATGGAATTTCCAAAAATATCTTTTAAACGAAAAAGGAGAATTGGTCAAAGTAATTGGTCCAAGAACCTTACCAAACGACCCTGAAATTCTGAATTGGATTAAGGGGTAGTTTTTAGTGTTCAGTGTTCAGTTTTCTCAAAAGTCCTGCAATCTACCTTCTGCGATCTGCTCCCGAAAGCTTTCGGGACTGCAATCTAAAGAATAAGTTGCATAAAAACCGAATCCAACCAACGATCAAATTTAAATCCCGATTCCTTAATGATTCCCACGGTTTTAAAACCAAACTTCTCGTGAAATTCCACGCTGCCTTGATTTTCAGCATCGATAACAGCAATCATGGTGTGGAGTTTTTGCTTTTGTGCCAAAATAATCAACTCTTGAAGTAATTGTTTGCCAATGCCTTTGCCGTGAAAAGCATCGTTAACGTAAACCGAATGTTCAACCGTAAATTTGTAAGCTTCTCGAAAACGAAACTCGCTGTACATTCCAAAACCCACCACTTGCCCCTCGAATTCAGCAACAATGACGGGGAATTTTTTACTTATTTTTTCCTCCAAAATGTTTTGCTGCTGCTCATAGCTTCGAATGTTGTAATCATACAAGGCTGTCGAATGCAAAATATTATGATTGATGACATCCAAAATAGCTTGGGTATCTTCGGTTTGGTAAGGTCTAATTTTGATTTCCATAATTTAATTTATGCCCAATTTTAAATACAATTCATCAACTATTTTAGGGTTGAAATTCATTTCAGTACAAATAACTCGAGCTTTTTGAGCGGCGGATATAGCCGATTTTTTATCGTTAATTTTGATATAAAGATACGAAAGCAAAATGGTTCCGTCATAAGAATCATTCAATGCCAAGGAACGATTGGTCCACTTTATGGCATATTTTAAACTCGGTACATCTGCAATGTTTTTCAAATAGTTTTGGGATATGTCTTTTAAAAATGCAGCATCATTCCAAGCAAATTTTTCAGTCGATTCGAGGGTTGTTTTTTGATACCATTTCCAATTGTTGGTTCTTTCGGCAATGGTAAGGTCGTACCTGAAAATCAGCGAATCTGTTTTTTGAGTTTGAATAGTTTGGGCAATTTTCCGCTGTTTATAATAATTAATGGTGTCCAAACTTTCGGTAAAAGGAATAAGTAATTCGCTCACGATATTAGTCATTTTTCGTTCCACACGTAAGGGAGAAGTTACCGCCTCAAACTCTTTTTTGTGGTGCAACACATATTGAAATTCCCTCGAGGAAATATCGGTCACACAATTAGATATTATGCTCCAATTGGTTTCGCTAATCAATTGTTCGTCGGTTTGTGTTTTTAGATAAATATTGGCTTTTTGGGATAAATTAATTCGATCTCGACCCTTTTTTAGTACATTCATATAATGGAGCCATTTTTGGGTGTTGCTCGGATCTGCCATAAAAATCTTCTCCAAATAAGGAAGCTGTTGCTTTGGATTCAAGGCATTTTGAATTTCCGAGATAAATACAGGAGTTTTATATTCCCCTTTCAAACGATACAATTCATTTTCATTGGAATCCAAGAATATAAAAACAGGCAAAGAAGTAATGTTAAATTTTTTGTTCAATAGAATCCCTTCCTTCTCCTCAATATCTTGCCAGGCACAAACGTAATTTTTACTTAATAAATTGGTAACGGCAGTATCTTTTAGTACTTCGCTCTTCATTTTGGCACAATGCGGACACCAACTGGCATAAAGCATCAGGAAAATTGGTTTTTGGGCTGTTTTCGATTTTTGGAGAAGCGTTTGATAATCGCTATCGTCAAATTTGAAATTGTTTTGGGCAATTCCTTTTGGAATAAAAATGAAAAGAAAAAACAAGCACAGAAACCGCATATGTTGTAGTGATATTGATTAGGATAAACTTTGACAAATATATCCCTTTTGCACAAAAATTGTACCAAATATCTTCAATTTTATAGGGAATGTCATAGTCTAAGTTTGTAACTTTGCTTTTTAAGTTAAGGGGGCAAAACCTCTAACTTCTAACCTCTAACTTCTAACTTCAAAAATGGTTTATCCCAAAATACCTTTAGCGCAAAGCATCATCCAAATTTGCCTTGACAAAGGAATAAAAAACATAGTAATATCTCCCGGTTCACGAAATGCTCCGTTAACCATAGGTTTTGTAAACAACCCAGAATTCAATTGTTATAGTATTGCTGATGAACGCTGTGCGGGTTTTTTTGCGCTGGGAATTGCCCAGCAAACCCAGAAACCTGTTGCGGTAGTTTGCACGTCGGGTTCGGCATTGTTGAATTATTATCCAGCTTTCGCTGAAGCTTTTTACAGCCAAATTCCGTTAATTGTAATCTCTGCCGATAGACCTCAAAGTAAAATTGACATTGGTGACGGCCAAACGATTCGTCAGGAAAATGTATTTAAAAATCATTCGCTTTATAATGCCAATTTAATCGAAGAAGTTTCTGTTGAAAATGATTTGAAAATAAATCAAGCCATCAATAAGGCTTTTGCTAAAAAAGGTCCGGTTCACATCAATGCGCCTTTTGAAGAACCTTTGTACCAGACGGTTTCTAAATTAGATGTTGATGTCACCATTTCGGCATTTCCCAGAGAGAAAAAGAAAATTTCTATCGATGATATTATTGAATTTACCAATATTTGGAATGCTTCAAAGAAGAAATTGATATTAGTTGGAGAAAACAGACCTAATGAAATCGATGCTGAAATCATTGATTTATTAGCCAATGATGATTCAGTTGTTGTAATGACCGAAACTACTTCGAACCTGCACCATCCTTCATTTTTGAATAATATTGACACGATAATCACACCTTTTTCGAAGAAAGACTTCAAGAATTTACAACCGGATATTCTGATTACTTTTGGCGGAATGGTAGTGTCTAAAAGAATAAAAGCATTTTTGCGACAATACAAACCGAAGCACCATTGGCACATTGATCAATTGAGAGGTTATGATACTTTTGGTGGTTTGACGAAACATTTTAAGGTGAAACCTAATCTGTTTTTCAATCAATTTTTACATTTTACCATTCCAATACGAAGCAATTACCGTTCTGCTTTTGAGAAAATTGCAATTTTAAGAAAATCAAAACATCAGGAATATTTAGATAAGATTCCGTTTTCAGATTTTAAAGTTTTTGGCCAAGTGATTCCAACTTTGCCCGAAGATTGTATGTTGCATTTAGGAAATAGTTCAGCCATAAGATATGCTCAATTGTTCGATATAAATCCTTCGATTCAGGTATTTTGCAACAGAGGAACCAGCGGAATCGACGGTAGTACTTCTACGGCAATTGGAGCAGCTGTCGCCAATAAAAAACAGACGGTTTTAATCACGGGCGACATTGGATTTTTATACGACAGCAACGGTTTGTGGAACGAATATACTCCAAATAATTTCAAGATTATCCTAATCAATAATGGCGGCGGCGGAATTTTTAGAATTTTACCAGGCCACGAAGAAACACCGGTTTTTAACAAGTTTTTCGAAACTTCGCATTGCCTTACTGCCGAACCATTGGCCAAGATGTACGGTTTTGAATATAGCATTGCCAGTGACGAAGCAAGTTTAGCCAAAAGTTTAAAAACTTTCTATTCAAAAAATGACAAACCCAGTATTTTGGAAATTTTTACACCAACAAGAGAAAATGATTCAATTTTGTTGCAGTATTTTAAAGAGTTGGTGTAGCGTTTGTTAAAATTTTAGGCTTTTTACAAGGTTGACACTTTTAAATTTTTAGCCACGAATTTCACGAATTTTCGCTAATCTCAAATGTTATTGTAAAATAATTCTTGATAATTCTTGAAATTCGTGGCAAAGTTTTTATTTTATTTTAAAAATTTGTGGCATTTTACTTGGACAAAACTTCCTTTAAATCTTCGTACCTTTGCACTTTAGAAAATACAAGAAATAATGATTGAAATAGGAAAATACAACACGCTCACCATATTACGAGATACCAAAGTAGGATTATTTTTAGGAAATCCAACTGAAGATCCCGAAGGAATTCATGATATACTTTTGCCAAACAAATATGTTCCAAACGAATGGGAAATAGGCGAGGAGATTATAGTTTTTGTTTATTTAGACCACGAAGAACGTCCCGTTGCTACAACATTGGAACCTTATATTTTGTTGAATGAATTTGCACTTTTGCGTGTGAATTATGTCAATCAGGTTGGTGCTTTTATGGATTGGGGAATGGAAAAAGATATTTTGGTTCCATTCAAAGAGCAAGCACGGCCAATGGAAAAAGGAAAACGCTATTTGGTTTACCTTTATATGGATGAAAAAACGAATCGTTTAGTAGCTTCAAGCAAAACCAACCAGTTTTTAAAAAATGACCATCTTACAGTCGAAAAAGGAGAGGAAGTTGATTTAATAGTTTCCCATATTACTGAAATTGGCATTAACGTTATCATCAATGAGCAACACAAAGGCTTGTTGTATAGGGATGAGGTTTATGACGATGCAATTCGAACTGGTGATAGAATGCGCGGTTATATCAAAAATATTCGTCCCGATAATAAAATTGATGTGGCGTTGCAAATACAAGGTTATCAAAGTATTGAACCCAATGCAGATAAAATATTGGATGAATTAAGAGCAAGCAGAGGTTTCTTGCGATTAACGGATAATTCACATCCGGAAGATATTAAAACCGTATTGAAAATGAGTAAAAAAACCTTTAAGAAAGCCATTGGTGCTTTGTATAAAGAGAAATTAATCGAGATTAAGGAAGACGGAATTTATTTGGTAAAAGAATAAAATTCAATTAAAAACTCGCAGAAAAATTAACTCCCCAGACTGTTTTGTTTGAATTTGCATCAAACCCGACAGGAGCAATAGTCATTTGGGTTTTGACTTTTTCTTTATAACCCAATCCGTCTAATATAGTATTAAATGGATCTATTAGAAATAAAGTTGTTATTCCTAAAAATCTTGAATGTAAGACTTTTTTGTCATGTTTTACAATACTTTTCTTGGCATAGAAAAATCCTTCTCCTACCACAGAACCTAGGACAGGAGTAACGATAAGATCTTGAGTTGAAGGGATTTCGGCAAAAGCTTCGATGCCATATTCCCAAAAGAAAGTGGACATTATAACAGAATAAGTAAAAGATTCTACAATGTTAAAACCACTACTTCTGGCTGTCATATAATAAATTCCACCACAATAGGGATGCATTACATAATTTAGGACCCAATTGTCATGATCCCAAATAGGACCAGCTTTTACATTTTGCTTCCATTTCCATAAAAGTCCATTTTCTTTCATAGCCTCTTTATCCCAATGCGTGGAACTTTCTGGCATTAACCAAAGTACCCCAAAACCAATAACTGCGGCTCCAACATATATGGAAGTATTGTACCCTAATCTTCTATAATCTCTTGTTTTAGGTGGGTAAGTAATGGAATCATTCTTTTGTATTGGGGCAATAGAATCCGTCGTTTTTTTTATGGAGTCTACAAAAACTTTTTGTGTGTCTTTTGAACTTACTAAAGAACTATCGTTAACAATTATGGAGATTTGATTCTCTATATTGCTACTATCTGTTTGCTGTGCAAAAGAATAAGTACAAAATAGGAATAAGTAGTAAATAAAGATCTTCGTATGATTCATGTTAGGAAAAATAAGTACACAACACTCTGTAATTGAGTTGAATAGGCATTTATAATTTAAATGTATTTTTTTTGATACTCAAAAAACAGAGTAACAGTTTTTAATGTTTGATTTCTACTATCAGCGTGTAAAGGTAGTTAAAAATATTTTTTTTAAGAGTTTTTAAAAACACACATTTATTTAATTTCAGAAGTATTAGAAAAATGTAAAAATTCGTCTATTTTTACACTAATAATTTAATATGAATATAATGGATTGGACAACCGTAAAAGAATACGAAGATATCACTTATAAAAAATGCAATGGAGTTGCTAGAATAGCATTCAATAGACCCGATGTTAGAAATGCATTTCGTCCCAAAACTACTTCAGAGTTATATCAAGCTTTTTATGATGCACAGGAAGATACTTCTATAGGAGTGGTTTTGCTTTCTGCCGAAGGACCTTCGTCCAAAGATGGGATTTATTCCTTTTGTTCTGGAGGAGATCAAAATGCTCGTGGTCATCAAGGTTATGTGGGAGATGATGGTCAGCATCGTTTGAATATTCTCGAAGTTCAACGGCTTATTCGGTTTATGCCAAAGGTTGTTATTGCTGTAGTTCCAGGATGGGCTGTTGGTGGCGGACACAGTTTGCACGTAGTTTGCGATTTGACTTTGGCAAGTAAAGAACACGCTATTTTTAAACAAACAGATGCCGATGTAACTAGTTTTGACGGCGGATATGGTTCTGCTTATTTGGCCAAAATGGTAGGACAGAAAAAAGCACGTGAAATTTTCTTTCTTGGAAGAAATTATTCCGCTCAAGATGCTATGGACATGGGAATGGTCAATGCTGTGATTCCTCACGCTGAGTTGGAGGATACTGCATTTGAATGGGCTCAGGAAATATTACAAAAATCGCCAACTTCTATCAAAATGTTGAAATTCGCAATGAATTTAACAGATGATGGAATGGTGGGACAACAGGTTTTTGCTGGTGAAGCCACCCGATTAGCTTATATGACTGAAGAAGCCAAAGAAGGAAGAAATGCTTTCCTAGAAAAACGAAAACCAAATTTTGAAAAAAAATGGTTACCGTAAGAATATTGTAGATTTTAGAGTTCAGATTTTAGATTGGTAAAATCTGAACTCGAATCTGAATTCGGAATCTAAAATCAGAACTCTAAACTCTAAAATTAAAATGAAACATTGGATTCAAGCTGCAAGATTAAGAACCTTGCCATTATCAGTTTCCGGAATAATAGTAGGAAGTATGTATGCTTTGGCCTATCCAACGGATAACGTTTTAACTCCGACTGAAGTTTTCAACTGGAGAATATTTGGCTATGCCATCCTGACCACACTTGGTTTACAAATCCTGTCTAATTTTGCCAATGATTATGGTGACGGAATGAAAGGAACCGATAATGCAGACAGAGTAGGACCAAAACGGGCTATTCAAAGTGGTGTGATTTCTCCTCAAGCTATGAAACGTGCCATTATTATTACGGCAGTATTGACGCTGATTTCTGCTATATTATTGATTTATTTTGCTTTTAAGGAAACAAATTTGGGCTATTCCTTGTTTTATTTAGTGTTGGGAATTTTAGCAATTGCTTCGGCGATTCGTTATACTGTGGGCAATACAGCTTATGGTTATCGTGGTTATGGCGACTTATTTGTGTTTGTATTTTTTGGTTTGGTAAGTACTTTAGGAGTAAATTTTTTATATTCCAAACAATTAAATTTAGACCTTTTTTTACCGGCAACCGCCATCGGATTATTGAGTGTTGGGGTTTTAAATTTGAATAATATGAGGGATGAAGCCTCGGACAGAAAGTCGAATAAGAATACTATTGTGGTAAAAATTGGTGCAGCAAAAGCCAAAAAATACCACTATTTTTTAATCGTTTCAGCAATGGTTTTGGTTTTAGTTTTTGCTATTGTTAATGGTTTTCATTGGGATCAATACTTGTTTTTACTAGCTTATATACCTTTAACAAAACATTTAATTACGGTTTATAAAAACAAGGAGCCAAAGGCTTTAGATCCTGAATTAAAAAAATTGGCGCTGAGTACTTTTGCTCTTTCAATTTTATTGGCGTTGTGTATGATTTTCTTTCTTTCGGATTTGTTTGTCAATAATTATTAAATGAATCTTTAAATTTATTTAAAATGAAAATAACATTTTACGGTCATGCTTCATTGGGAATTGAAGTTGGCGGCAAGCATATTTTAGTTGATCCTTATATTTCAGCTAATCCAAATGCATCGCACATTAATATCAATGAATTAAAAGCGGATTATATTCTTTTAACTCATGCGCACAGCGATCACATTCTTGATGTCGAATATATTGCTGGGAAAACAAATGCGGTTGTCATTTCTAATTACGAAGTGGCTTCTCATTTTGGAGAAAAAGGATTTCAATACCACCCAATGAATCATGGTGGAAGCTGGAATTTTGACTTCGGAAAGGTGAAATATGTAAATGCAGTTCATTCCAGTTCTTTTCCAGACGGCAGTTATGGTGGAAATCCTGGAGGTTTTGTCATCGAAAGTGAACATAAAAACATCTATATTGCTGGCGATACAGCGCTTACGATGGACATGAAACTCATTCCGATGCGAACCAAACTGGATTTAGCAATTCTCCCAATAGGCAGCAATTTTACTATGGATATTGAGGATGCTATCATTGCTTCTGATTTTGTTGAATGTGATAAAATACTGGGCGTTCACTACGATACTTTTGGGTACATCAAAATCAATCACGAAGAATCCATTCGTAAATTTTTCGATAAAGGGAAAGATTTAATGCTGTTGGAAATCGGCGAAAGTATTGAATTGTAGTTTTTTTATAAGGAGCTATTTCCTGCTGTACGCTATATCTTTTTCTTTTTAAAGAAAAAAGAAAAAGGATGCCGCTTCCATCAGGGCTAGGGAAATCAACACATAAAAAAAATGAAGATTAAAAAATTATTTTTTCTGCTATTAATTAGCATTTCGTTCGAATCTATTTTCGCACAACAAGACGGTTATTGGGACAAAGAACGAGCTACCACAAAAGAAATTATCGTTTCGGCAAGAGAAAGAATTGTCATAAAAACCGAAGATTTACCTGTTGGAACCACCGAAGTGGTTTATAGAATCACGCTTTTGGATGAAAACCAACAGATGGCCAATAGCTTGGTTTCGGTATTGAAATCCATTCCTGACCCAACAGGAATCAGCCAGGGTTCTGCAGGAGCGGTTTTCCTTCTGTCCAAAATTTCAGGAGATGATAAATGCAAATACGCCATTTTTACCAATGATGTTTTGGCTTCTGAATATAAAAAAAGTGGAAAGACAGAAAAGGCTTGTTATGAGCAAAACGTCCCTGTTAGCAAGGATGCTAAAGGACTTTCTATCGATAAATCGTTATGTATTCTGCCTAATTCTAACGCAATGTGGTTTGGTTTTGAAAGCAAGAATTGGATAATGAACCAAAAAATTATTCTGGAAGTCGTGCCTTGGGTGAATAAAAGACTTAGCAGAGGATGGACTTTAGAAAACCGAAAAGTGATTATCAATCAATGTAAAGCATCTGAAACGGCAAAATCACTTCGTGACTCAGATGACTTTTGTGTTTGCGTGCTTGATAAAGTTCAAAAAGAATACAAATTTCAGGAATTTCAGAAACTGCTTTCCATAGAA
>JAEMQE010000121.1 GCA_022758945.1 Lentimicrobium sp.
CCTATAAAGACCAAGATAAATACTTTATGGATATGGTTTCTTTCGAAAAAAAAGCTATCGTTATTGTCAATGCCGATGTGACTGTAGCCTACGATTTGCATCAGATGAAATACGATATCGACGAAAAAAACAAGACCATCACCATTGTAAATATTCCTAAAGAAGAGATAAAAATAAGCCCCGATTTGCAATATTATGATGTAGAACAAAGCAAATTAAATCCTTTTACTGGAGATGATTACAATAAAATAAACAAAATGGTTCGAGCCAATTTAGCCAAGAAAATAGAAAAATCATCCTTGAAATCCAATGCTAAAAACAGATTGATTTCTGAACTTTCTAAAATGTTAATTCTGACCAATACTATGGGTTGGAAACTGCAGTATGAAGGAAAAATTATCGAAAAAGAATCTGATTTTAATCAAAAATTGAAGGGTTAAATTTAGTTTTCATTTACTTTATTTTCAAAAAAACATCAACAATCAAAAATTAGCAATAAAAAAACCGCAACTTTTCTGTTGCGGTTCGTTTTTTGTAAAAATTTCTTGAAAATTAAAAAATCTGATTATTTCTTAGCTGGCGGATATTGCATCAAAATTTTTGCTACAAATTCGTTTATCAGCGCTTCTTTTTTAGAGCGATCTTGTGTTAAGTAACCCACGCCTTCACCTTCCCAAACTAATTCGTTTTTCTTGGCATCAATTAAATCAATGTATAGCGTTCCTTGAGTCGATGTGCTTACATAAGGTTGTCCTCCCCAAAAATAAGGATTCCAGCCGTATCCCCAACCATATCCCCAACCGTAACCCCAACCAGAATAGTATTGATTGACGTCTATTTGTTGTTTTTCTTGAGTGAAAATGTTAATTAGCAAATCCGGAGTTTCACTTTTAGTCATTCCTTTTTTGCCAAGTTCAGTATCGATGGCTTGAAGAATTCTTTTCTTGTCAAATTCTGAAATTTGAACTTTTTCAATTCCTTTTTTATGGAAAGCATACGTTTTATATTGGCTAAAATCGATGCTTTTTTCATAATCCGAATAGACGTTAATCGAACTACAAGAACTTAATATAAAAAGCAGTAAAAGCGGGATTAATTTAATCGTTTTCATTTTTTTTAGATTTAAATGTTTAACAAATCATCATTTACCAAATTTGGTAAGGTAACTTTTAATAAAGGTTGAACTTTCATTGCCCTTTTTATAGCGAAAATGGCACCTTCATTTCGCGCCCAACTTCTTCTTGAAATTCCGTTGTTCACATCCCAGAAAAGCATTGATTCTATGCGCTTTGAGGCTTCTTTTGAACCATCAAGAACCATACCAAATCCGCCATTTATAACTTCGCCCCAACCTACACCGCCACCATTGTGAATGGAAACCCAAGTGGCACCTCTAAAACTGTCGCCAATGACGTTTTGTATCGCCATATCGGCAGTAAAACGAGAGCCATCATAAATATTGGAAGTTTCTCTGTAAGGTGAATCCGTTCCTGAAACATCGTGGTGATCACGACCTAAAACTACGGTTCCAATTTTGCCTTTGGCAATAGCCTGATTAAAAGCTTCGGCAATTTTCATTCTTCCTTCGGCATCAGCATATAGAATTCGGGCTTGTGAGCCAACGACTAATTTATTTTTCTGTGCACCTTTTATCCAATGAATATTATCTGCCATTTGCTGCTGAATTTCTATTGGAGAATTTTGCTGAATTTCTTCTAAAACTTCGCAAGCGATGGTGTCTGTTTTTTGTAAATCTTCTGGATTTCCTGAGGCACAAACCCAACGGAAAGGGCCAAATCCATAATCAAAACACATTGGACCCATAATATCCTGTACATAACTCGGATACCTGAAGTCGATTCCGTTTTTGGCCATAACTTCAGCGCCGGCTCGGGAAGCTTCTAACAGAAAAGCATTTCCGTAATCGAAAAAATAGGTTCCTTTTGCGGTGTGTTTATTGATGGCATTGGTATGACGACGAAGTGTTTCCTGCACTTTTTCTTTGAATAAATCAGGATTATTGGCCATCATTTCATTGGCTGCGTCAAAAGAAATATCTACAGGATAATAGCCTCCAGCCCAAGGATTGTGTAGCGAAGTTTGGTCGGAACCTAAATCAATATAAATATTTTCCAGATCGAATTTTTCCCAAACATCCACAACATTTCCTAAATAGGCAATGGAAACAACTTCTTTATTGGCTTTCGCCAAAGTGACTCTTCTTGCCAATTCATCAATGTTTTCAATGACTTCGTTTATCCAACCTTGACTGTGACGAATGTGAGTGATTTTAGGATTTACTTCAGCGCAAACTGTGATGCAACCGGCAATATTTCCAGCTTTTGGTTGTGCTCCGCTCATTCCTCCCAATCCTGAAGTCACAAACAAGCCTCCTTCGGGACTGGTTTTTATTTTTCGGAAACCATTCAAAACAGTAATTGTAGTTCCGTGAACAATGCCTTGAGGGCCAATGTACATATAGCTTCCGGCGGTCATTTGGCCATATTGCGAAACGCCAAGAGCATTGAATTTTTCCCAATCGTCCGGTTTGGAATAGTTTGGAATTACCATTCCGTTGGTCACAACAACTCGAGGAGCTTCTTTGTGAGAAGGAAATAATCCCATTGGGTGACCTGAATAAATCGTTAGAGTTTGTTCCTCGGTCATTTCAGACAAATATTGCATTGTCAATAAATATTGCGCCCAGTTCTGGAAAACGGCTCCATTTCCTCCATAAGTAATCAACTCTTGAGGATGTTGTGCCACGGCATAATCCAGATTGTTCTGAATCATTAGCATTATCGCTTTGGCTTGTTCACATTTTCCAGGATATTCTGCAATTGGTCGAGCATACATTTTGTATTCGGGACGAAAACGGTACATATAAATACGACCATACGTTTTTAATTCTTCGGCAAATTCCTTGATTAATTCGGCGTGATGTTGCGGTTCAAAATAGCGAAGTGCATTGCGAAGTGCTAATTTTTTCTCATCAGCCGAAAGAATTTCTTTTCGTTTTGGAGCGTGATTGATGAGTGCTTCAAATGGTTTTGGAAGCGGTAATATATTTGGAATTCCTTCTTGAATTTGTTCTTTAAGCCCCCTAACCCCCGAAGGGGGAATTGTGTTAGGAGTTATTTGTGGTAAATTATTCATATAAATGTTGAGTTTTTATTATTCATAATCTCTTCTTTTTCCCCCTTTGGGGGTTAGGGGGCTTTCATATGGGCAATGGCGACATCCACTTTTGCAGCAATAGCCGCGTTTTAAATGGTATTTCTCGGTGAAACATTTATAACCTTCAGGCGTATAATAAAAATCTTCGCCTTCGATTAATATTTTTTCATTACTTTGTTCGTTCATAAGGACAAATTTATACACTTTAAATCGAATGTTTCTATTTGTAACCAAATATTTAATTCCTAAAGGCTATCGCGGAATGGCTGTGTTCCCGATTGTGTTTGTAAAACATTCAATGGATAAAGAAAATTCGATTTTTGTGAATCACGAACGAATTCATTTGCGACAACAAGTGGAGTTGCTGGTTATTCCTTTTTTTATATGGTATTTTCTAGAGTTTGTTTTGAGGTTTATCCAATATAAAAACAGGGATTTGGCTTATAGAAATATTAGTTTCGAAAAGGAAGCTTACGCCAATGAAAAAGACCTTAACTATTTAAAAAAAAGGTCTTTTTGGAAGTTTTTGAAATACATTTTGTAGTTGACAGAATAGATTTTTATTAACATCTGCAATAAATAATACAATCATTTTGTATCGTATATTTGTACCAAATTCTATTTGTTTTGCGAGAAATACCAACCCAAAAAATAAAACTATCTACAAATAATATCTCCGTTTCTATAAGACGGGAAGACCTAATTCATCCATTTATTTCAGGAAATAAGTTTCGAAAGCTAAAATATAATTTAGTCCAAGCAAAAGCAGAAAATCAAGAAACGTTGCTCACTTTTGGCGGAGCATTCTCTAATCATATTGCTGCTGCTGCTTATGCTGGAAAAGAGCAAGGTTTCAAAACCATCGGAATTATTCGTGGTGATGAATTGGAAAGTAAAATTATGGTTAATCCTACCTTGAAATTTGCTCAGGAATGTGGAATGCGATTCAAATTCATCACTCGAGAAGACTATCGCCACAAAACCGAAGAAAAGTTTATTGAAAATTTAAAGCAAGAATTTGGCAATTTTTATCTTGTTCCAGAAGGTGGAACCAATGAGTTTGCTGTCAAAGGATGTGGAGAAATCTTAACCGAAGAAGATTCACAATATGATTTTATATGTTGTGCCGTTGGAACCGGTGGAACAATTAGCGGTCTTATAAACAGTATTTTGCCACACCAAAAAGTTTTGGGATTTCCTGCCTTGAAAGGGGACTTTTTAAAAGAGGAAATTCGTAAATTTGCCCAAAAGGAAAACTGGGAATTAATAACGGAATATCATTTTGGCGGATATGGGAAAGTGAATCCGGAATTAATCGCTTTCATCAATCGGTTTTATGCAGAAAATAGTATTCCTTTGGATCCCATTTATACGGCAAAGATGGTTTTTGGCGTTATGGATTTAATCGAAAAGAATTATTTTCCCGAGAACTCAAAAATCTTACTCATTCACACTGGAGGAATTCAGGGAATCGCAGGAATGAATTTGAAACTGAAAGCAAAAAAATTACCAACAATAAACGTCAATGAATAGAATAAATGCACTTTTAATAATCGTTCTGTTTTTCGTAAGTTGTAATACGAACAAGTCGGTAATTCAAACTACCAAAAAAGGTTCAACTTCTATTACTTCGGTGGCAAAAGCTGATAGAAAGCCTGTCAAAAAAGAATCCGTTGAAAATAAATCCACTACAAAACCTGACCAAAATTATAATCAAAACACACAAATTCTTGAAGCCACAGCTCGGGTGAAAGTCACTAACGAAATGATTCTGGCGTATATCGAAACTTATAAAGCGGTAGCACAGTCCAATATGGCAAAATACGGGATTCCTGCTAGTATTATTTTAGGACAAGCAATCCTGGAATCTGGTGCGGGAACTGGACCTTTGAGTACGCAGGCTAACAATCATTTTGGGATAAAATGTCATAAAGATTGGTTGGGCGAAAGTATAAGTTATGACGACGATTCAATTGCCGAATGTTTCAGAAAATATTACATTGCTGCTGATTCCTTCCGAGATCACGCCCTTTTTTTAACCAAAGGATCACGATATTCATCCCTTTTCAAATTAAATCCAACAGATTATAAGGCTTGGGCCAAAGGATTAAAAGCAGCCGGTTATGCAACAGACCCACAATATCCAACCAAATTAATTGGATTAATCGAGCGGTTTCAATTGTATAAATATGATGGAGTAGACATAAATAAAACACAAGAAACAGCAAGCGAAATTACAAAAATCCCTACAGAAACGGAGCGGTATGTAGTTGCAAAAGGAGATACTTTATACTCTATTTCCAAAAAATATAATATTCCCATCGAAGATTTAAAGAAACAAAATAATATTTTTGACAATGCTATTTCAATAGGGCAATCAATACTAATACTAAAATAACAATTTCAATTTCAATTTCAATGGCAATTCTGAAATCTAAAATCGTTAATCTAAAATCGTTAATCTAAAATAAAAAATATGTTGTATCAAAGAAGCAGTCAGCTTTTTGCTGAAGCAGAAAAAGTAATTCCTGGCGGCGTAAATTCACCAGTTCGTGCCTTCAAAGCAGTAGGAGGAACGCCAATTTTTGTCAAAAGTGCCAAAGGAGCTTATTTATTTGACGAAGACGGAAACAAATTAATAGATTATATCAATTCTTGGGGACCAATGATTTTGGGTCACGCTTTTCAACCCGTTGTGGATGCTGTAACTGAAAAAGCAAAACTAGGAACTTCTTTTGGGATGCCAACAGAATTAGAAACTCAAATCGCCGCTTTAGCAGTTGATATGGTTCCAAATATAGATAAAATACGTTTTGTAAATTCAGGAACCGAAGCTTGTATGAGTGCCATTCGGTTGGCTCGTGGATTTACTAAAAAAGATAAATTCATTAAATTTGCAGGTTGTTATCACGGACATTCCGATTCCTTTTTGATACAAGCAGGAAGCGGAGCCATAACTTTTGGTTCTCCTAATAGTCCTGGAGTTACTGTAGGAACTGCAAAAGATACTTTGCTTGCAAAATACAATGATTTAGACAATGTTGCTGCATTAATCGAAGCCAATAAAAACGAAATTGCCGCCATAATTGTGGAACCAGTTGCTGGAAATATGGGTTGTATTCCTCCAAACAAAGGTTTTCTAGAAGGCTTGCGCCAATTGTGTACAGACAATGAAATCCTCTTGATTTTTGATGAGGTAATGACAGGATTTAGACTCGCTAGAGGTGGAGTTCAGGAATTATTCAACATCAAAGCGGATATTGTTTGCTTCGGAAAAGTAATTGGTGGTGGTTTGCCAGTTGGAGCATTTGCAGCCAGAAACGAAATAATGAATTATTTGGCGCCACTTGGACCAGTGTATCAGGCAGGAACATTGTCAGGAAATCCTTTGGCAATGGCTGCAGGATTGGCAATGTTACAAGCTTTGGATAATGACCGAGCAATTTTCAAAAGATTAGAAGAAAAAACAGCTTATTTGGCAGCTGGAATTGATAAAGTTTTAAAAGCAAATAAAGTAGATTTTACAATAAACAGAATTGGTTCAATGGTTTCGGTTCATTTTGCTGCAACTCCAGTGATAGATTTTCAAAGTGCTGCAAAGGGAGACAACGAAACCTTCAAAAAATTCTTTCACGGATTATTGCAAGAAGGAATTTACATAGCACCATCTGCTTATGAAACTTGGTTTATCACCGATGCTCTTTCTTATGAAGATTTGGATTTTACCATTCAAGCCGTTGATAAAGTTTCAAAGACATTTTAATACTTATTAGGCATAAAAAAACTTCCGGTAACCAGCCGGAAGTTTGACAAACCTAACCAATTCTACTAACTATTAAATTTAACCTTGTCTTAGTCTTTGACCTTGACAATTTCCTTGAAAGTTTCTTTGACGATTTCCTTGAAAATTATTTTGGTATTTTTGATGTAAAGAAGTCCATTTTTCAAATTGTTTTGCATTAAGAATTTTTTCCACTCTTTTTTTAGTAGCAATTTGTTCGTCAAGCATTTTGCTTCTCATGGCAAAACGCTCGTCATTTGTTGGGGTTCCCTCTTTTTCCCACATTGCTTTCGCGGCTGTTTTATGAGCCTCTCTTTTAGTGTTCAGGTCAGCAATGATTACTTTCATGTCTTTTTGTTGCGCCTCATTCAAATCCAGATTGAGCGTCATTTGTTTGAGTTGCAGTTCAGTTTTTTGTTCTGGAGTAAATTGCCCCATTTGATTTCCTTGTTGATTTCCCTTTCTTCCTTGGGCTAAAATGGTCATCCCAACCATTAATAAAGCCAAAACAAATAATTTTTTCATTTGTAATATATTTTTTTTGTTATAGTAATAAGACATTGAAAAGTTTTAAAGGTTTAATCGTTAACATAATTTTATATTTTCATTCTTGAGCACATGAATTTAATTATTGAAATAAAACTTTTTTAAGTATGATTACAATCATAACCAGTTAGCAAACCTATTCGGAGATTTGTAAAAGAAATTTAAAAATCAATTTTTATGTACAAATTATCTTTATTTATTGTTGCACTAGCACTATTTACTTCTTGCGGTAAGAAGGAAAATGCCACCGAAGACTTCTCAACTAGTGGAGCATCAACTGAAAAAACGGCAGATGTGTCAACTTATGATCCAAACAGAGGTCTTGGAAAATTTACAAATGTAGAGTTAGGAGACAAGTTAGATCCTGCAATGGCTGCCGAAGGCGAAAAGATTCAGGCTGTTAAATGTTCTGCTTGTCACAAATTGACCGATGAAAAATTAGTTGGTCCAGGATGGAAAGGCGTTACTTCTAGACAAAAACCAGAATGGATTATGAACTTCATTACAAATCCAGATCCAATGATTGACAAAGATCCAAAACTTCAGGCTTTATTGGAAATTTGTTTGGTTCGTATGCCAAATCAATCACTTAATGATGCTGACGCAAGAAACCTTCTTGAGTTTATGCGTAAAAACGATGGAGTAAAATAAGCAATTATAAAACCAATTAATAACCAAAATAATATGAACAATAAATTTTTAAAAGCGACTTTAGCCATTGTCTTGGTAGCCGCATTTTTCAGTTCCTGTAAACCAAAAAATTCGGGAGATGTTGTGAGTGGCGATGCTGCGCAAAAAGCGTATGTTGCACCAGGAAAATATGATGAATTTTACAATTTTGTCTCTGGAGGTTTCAGCGGTCAGGTGAGCGTTTATGGTTTGCCAAGCGGAAGATTATTGAGAGTTATTCCTGTTTTTTCTGCCGATCCAGAAAGTGGTTATGGTTATAATGAGGAAACAAAACCAATGTTGAACACTTCACATGGTTCTATTCCTTGGGATGATCAACACCACGTTGAAATGTCTCAAACCAATGGCGAAGTGGATGGACGTTGGCTTTTTGCCAATGCCAATAATACACCTCGTATTGCTCGTTTAGATTTGAAAACATTCAAAACCGCGGAGATTATCGAGTTGCCAAATAGTGCAGGAAATCACTCTTCTCCATTTATTACACAAAATACAGAGTACGTTGTTGCAGGAACTCGTTTTAGCGTTCCGCCAGATAATGCTAATGGAGATGTGCCTATCAATACTTACAAACAAAATTTTAAAGGACATATTAGTTTTGTAAAAGTAGGTAAGGAAGGTCAAATGGATATTGCTTTCCAAATTCAATGCCCAGGAGTAAATTTCGATTTAAGTCACGCCGGTAAAGGTAAATCACACGGTTGGTTTTTCTTCTCTTGCTACAATACAGAACAAGCCAATACTTTGCTTGAAGTGAATGCTTCACAAAAAGACAAAGATTTTATTATGGCGGTAAACTGGAAAAAAGCCGAAGAATATATCAAAGCGGGTAAAGGAAAATTAACGCCAACAAGATATGCTCATAATACTTGGGATGAAAAAACCCAAACTGCTAAATCTGAAATTAAAACACAAGTACTAATACTTGATTCCAAAGAGTTGAAAGACATTTGTTATATGATTCCTTGTCCAAAATCGCCTCACGGTTGTGATGTAGATCCAACTGGTGAATATATTGTGGGTTCAGGAAAATTAGCAGCGTTAATTCCTGTTTTTAGTTTTGATAAATTGCAAAATGCTATCAAAAACAAACAATTTGACGGTGAATATGATGGTATTCCAGTGATCAAATATGAAGCAGCATTACACGGTGAAGTTCAAAAACCTGGTCTTGGACCATTGCATACTGAATTTGACGGAAAAGGA
The DNA here is from genome assembly GCA_022758945.1 of Lentimicrobium sp. Classification (GTDB taxonomy): domain Bacteria; phylum Bacteroidota; class Bacteroidia; order Flavobacteriales; family Flavobacteriaceae; genus Flavobacterium. The sequence goes on from JAEMQE010000121.1 coordinate 9,401, forward strand.
AATGCTTATACCACTTTCTTCGTTTCTTCTGAAGTGGTGAAATGGGATCTCAAAACCCTAAAAGTTTTAGATAGAGCTCCTACTTATTATTCTCCAGGACACCTTTGTATTCCTGGTGGCGATAGTAGAAAACCTTTTGGAAAGTATATGATTGTTTATGATAAAATCACAAAAGACAGGTATTTACCAACAGGTCCAGAATTATGCCAAGCGGCACAAATATTTGATATTAGCGGCGACAAAATGCAATTGATTTTAGATTTTCCAACCATTGGAGAACCCCATTATGCACAAGCTGCTCCTGCCGATTTGATTCGAAATAATGGTCAGTTGAAATTCTATAAAATTGAGGATAATCATAATCCTTATGTTACCAAAGGAGAAAAAGAAGCAAAAGTGGTGAGAAGCGGAAATAGAGTTGATGTCTATATGACTTCTATTCGTTCTCACTTTGCATCCGATAATATCGAAGGAATAAAAGTAGGCGATGTGGTTTATTTCCACGTTACAAACTTAGAACAAGATTGGGATGTTCCTCACGGATTTGCTATAAAAGGAGCAGATAATGGAGAATTATTGACTATGCCTGGAGAAACATGTACTTTAAAATGGATTCCTGAAAAAGTAGGAATCGTTCCGTTCTATTGTACTGATTTCTGTAGCGCATTACACCAAGAAATGCAAGGATATGTAAGAGTATCTCCTGCAGGAAGCAATGTCCCAATAACTTTTAGCTTGGGTACAAACCTTCCAGCTACTAAATAATTATTTTCTTTAATGTAAAGGGAACAAAGTCTCTTTGTTCCCTTTTTTTATACCAACAATTATGAATACTTCAAAAATATCATTACTTTCAAAAGTAATTCTTTTGGTTGTAAGTGCATTATTATTTGGCTCTTTGTTATTCCCAATGTGGAGAATTGAACTCACGGCACCCCAATATCCTGAAGGATTGGTGCTATTATTACACGCCAATAAAATTGGTGGAGATGTTGCCATTATCAACGGATTGAATCATTACATTGGAATGAAAACCTTGCATACGGAAGATTTTATGGAATTTAGAATATTACCTTATATCTTTGGTTTTTTCGGACTGTTTGCGTTGGCAATGGTTTTCGTGGCTCGAAAAAAAGGAGTTATTCTGCTTTTTATTTCTTTTGTGCTTTTCGGAGTTTTGGCAGGTGTCGATTTTTACCGATGGAATTATGAATACGGTCATAATCTAAATCCTGATGCTGCAATTGTTGTGCCCGGAATGGCTTATCAACCACCATTAATTGGATACAAACAACTGCTCAATTTTGGAGCTTATTCCATTCCGGATATTGGTGGTTGGATGATGATTTTAGCAGGGTTGCTACTTTTTATCATTGTAGCGAAAGAAACCCATTTGTTGCGAAGATTTAAAAAACAAAATATTCAACCGGCATTATTTTTACTGTTGTTGTTTTCTGTTTTTTCCTGTTCAAATAACCAAGTTGTTCCGTTAAAATTAAATGTGGATACTTGCGATTTTTGTAAAATGAGTATTGCTGATGGTAAGTATGGAGCCGAAGTAATCACCCAAAAAGGGAGAGTCTATAAATTTGATGATATTATGTGTATGGTCAATTATTGCAAAGAAAATGCAGATACAAAAATGGACGCTTATTATGTAAATGATTTTGCACAAGACAATAATTTAATTCCAGCTGAAACTGCTTTTTTTCTTTCAGGAGGAACTATTCAAAGTCCAATGCACGGTGGAGTTATTGCCTTTTCATCTGAAAAAGGATCCAAAGAATTTGAATCTAAATTGAACGCAAAACCAGTTACTTGGGACGCAATGATATCAAAATAATAAGGTTTTCTAAAAAAGTGTGTCATTCCGACGTAAGGAGGACTCGAGAGACAGCGAACAGGCGTAGCAATCTCATAATGAGAGCAACAAATGTGATCTCTCCTTCGTCGAGATGACAAAATTATGTTTTAGTTTCTAGGAAGCCATATTTTAAACAAACAATGAAAAACACTTTCTTTCTATTGCTACTTTTTTCTTCATTTCTTCAAGCTAAAGTGATTGAAGTTGGAGCGAATAAACCCATAAAATCTATCAAAAAGGCAATTGCTCTTGCTCAAATTGACGATACGGTTTTGGTTTATAATGGAGTTTACAAGGAAGGAAATATCGTAATTGATAAAAAAATTGTTTTCATCGGCAAAGATTTCCCAACTTTAGACGGTCAAAAAAAATACGAAGTCTTATCTGTTAAGGCTGATGGAGTTGTTGTTAAAGGTTTTAAAGTTATAAATTCAGGCTATGGTTCGCTTGATGATCCTTGCGGAATCAAAGTCTATAATAGAAAAAATGTTGTGATTCAAAACAATGTCCTCGATAATAATTTCTTTGGGATTTATATTCAAAACGGGACAAAATGTATTGTAAAAAACAACAAGATTAGGGCTTATGGAAAGCAGGAGCAGCTAATTGGCAACGGAATTCATTGTTGGAAAAGTGACAGTCTTCAGATTTCGGCGAATACTATTTCAGGTCATCGAGATGGAATTTATTTCGAATTTGTTACTAATTCAGTCATTTGGAGAAATATTTCAACCAAGAATGTTCGTTATGGTTTGCATTTTATGTTTTCTAATGACGATGCTTATATTTCTAATGTTTTCAAAAATAATGGTGCTGGAGTTGCCGTTATGTTTACCAAAAGAGTTAAGATGTTTCATAATTTTTTTGAAGAAAACTGGGGCGATGCCGCTTATGGATTATTGCTCAAAGAAATTTCGGATAGTTATATTATTGGAAATAAATTTGGCAAAAACACTACCGGAATTCATATGGAAGGAACCAATAGAATTTTAGTAGAAAAAAACGTTTTTGAGGCTAACGGTTGGGGAATGAAAATCCAGGCAAGTTGTATGGATAATATCATAAAAAACAATAATTTCGTTGGGAACACCTTTGATATCAGTACCAATGGGAATTTGGTTCTTAACACTTTCAATGGCAATTATTGGGACAAATACGAAGGCTATGATTTAGACAAAAACGGAATTGGCGATGTGCCATTTCACCCACTGAGCCTGTTTGCCGTTTTGACCGAAAATAATCCTTCGGCGATGTTGCTTTTCAGAAGTTTTATGATTACGCTTTTAGATAAATCTGAAAAAATATTGCCCAGTATTACCCCAGACAATTTTATTGACAAAACCCCATTAATGCACTCCTTATCTCTATGATTGAAATAAAAAATATAAGCAAAAAATTCGGGAAGTTAGAAGTTTTAAATAACGTTAATCTTACTTTCAATAAAGGAGAATGTATTGCGCTAATCGGTCCAAATGGTTGCGGAAAAACAACTCTGATCAAAAGTATTTTGGGAATGGTGATTCCTTCCAAAGGCGATATTTTATTTGAACAAAAATCGATACTTAAAAAATATAAATATCGGGAACAAATAGGGTATATGCCGCAAATAGGGCGTTATCCGGATTATATGACTGTGGGTCAAATCATAGAAATGATCAAAAAAATTCGAAATTCTGATCAGGAATTAGACGAAGATTTAATAAAAGGATTTGAGCTTGAAAAAATATTAGACAAACAAATGCGAACACTTTCCGGCGGAACAACCCAAAAAGTAAGTGCCATTTTAGCTTTCCTATTCAATCCAGATGTGTTGATTTTAGACGAGCCTACGGCAGGTTTAGATCCATTGGCTTCGGAAATATTGAAGGAAAAAATAATCAAGGAGAGAGAAAAAGGAAAACTCATCCTGATTACTTCCCATCTTTTGAGCGAACTCGACGATATGATTAGTCAAATTATTTTTATGCAAGACGGCAAAGTTCATTTTCATAAAACTATTGCCGATTTATTAGAATCCACAAACGAACAAAAAATATCAAAGGCAATTGCCAAAATTCTAAAAAGCGAAAGCAATGAACCGAATCATTAAAATCATATTTCTCGACATTCTTAAAAACAAGATTGTATTGGCTTATACTTTGATTTTAGCAATGCTTTCCTGGAGTTCTTTTGGATTAGAAGACAATTCTGCCAAAGGATTACTTACCATTTTGAATGTAATTCTATTTACAGTTCCACTAGTTTCTATCCTTTTTGCAACGATTTATTTGTACAATTCTTCCGAATTTATTGAGCTGTTGTTAAGCCAGCCAGTAAAACGAAAAAAGATTTGGCTGAGTTTATTTCTTGGATTGTCAATGTCAATGGTTTCGGCCTTTCTTATTGGGGCAGGAATTCCACTATTAATCAATGCACCAGACAGCGTTGGAATAATGATGATTGTTGTGGGTTGTCTTATCTCGGTGATTTTTGTGGCTTTGGCATTTTTGAGTTCGATTCTTACTAGAGATAAAGCAAAAGGAATCGGGATTGCTATAATGATTTGGCTATATTTTGCCTTGCTTTTTGACGGAATGGTTTTGTTCTTGTTGTTTCAATTATCAGATTATCCTATCGAAAAAGCAATGGTGGCAGTTACAGCTTTAAGCCCAATAGATTTAGCACGAATTCAAATTCTATTAAACCTGGATGTTTCTGCAATGATGGGCTACACTGGGGCTATTTTCAAAGATTTTTTTGGAACTTCATTAGGGTTGATTATGTCGTTTCTATTACTGTGTTTGTGGGTAGTTGTTCCGTTTTATATTTCGCTTAAAAAGTTTAAAAACAAAGATTTGTAAAAAGTTAAAAAATGAAAACAGACATCAAAAACAGGGAGGATATCGAAAAATTAGTTAATGTGTTTTATGGCAAAGTAAAGAAGGATGCTACAATTAGTTATTTTTTTAACGATGTTGCCAAGGTAAATTGGGAAAACCATTTGCCTAAAATGTGTGATTTTTTTGAAAACATTTTGCTTTCTTCAGGGAATTATGATGGAAATCCAATGTCGGCACACGAAGAATTACACAAAAAAAGCGAAGTGAAAGACAATCATTTTCAACATTGGAACGCCTTGTTTGATGCAACCGTCGATGAATTATTTAAAGGTACAAAAGCAGAAGAAATCAAACAAAGAGCCACCAATATTGCTGCGGCAATGATGCACAAAGCACATAGATAATGGTTAATCCATTCCATAAAAAAAGCGTGAGTTGTCAAAACTCACGCTTTTTTATTTAATCTGGTAAGATGAATTAATAGTTTTATTTTGGAAGTAAAACATCGCCTATAACGTGAATTATTCCGTTTGATGTTGGTATTGAAGCTACGATTTCTGAACCATTGACAAAAGTTTTGTCGCCTTTTTTAGTGATTTTCACTTTCTTTCCATTTACCATTCCAAACTCTTGACCATCTTGCATATATTCTAGTTTTAAAACGCCCACATAGGTGTGATAGCCTAAAATATCAACAAGTGCATCTTTGCTTTCTGGTTTTAACAAACCTTCTACGGTTCCAGCTGGAAGTTTGTCAAAAGCTGCATTGGTTGGGGCAAAAACGGTAAATGGTCCAGCATTGCTTAAAGCATCTACTAATCCGCCAGCTTTTACAGCTGCAACAAGAGTTGTGTGGTCCTTGCTTCCGGAAGCAACTTGCACAATGTTTGGTGCTGAGTTTTTGTCTTTAACTGCAGATTGTCCAGCTCCGGGAGTTGCTGTGTTTTCGGTTTTGGTCTCGGTTGTAGCCTCGCTATTTTGCTTGCATCCAAAAGTGGCAAACAAGCAAGCGACTAATAATAATTGAATTGGTTTTCTCATAATTAAAATACTTTGGTTTTATAGGACAAAGCACTTAATTATTCAACATTTATTTTATGAGTATAATCATAAAGGAGGATTATTTTTAACTTTTTTTATAGAGAAATAAGCAGTTACTACAATTCCAACGAATAAAATAATTGCAATTCCAAAAAGCATTTCATTTGCATAAGGAATGATGGTATAACTAAAAGCTGCAATGCCTTGAACTGCTAAAACTATTTCATTTAATAAGACTCCAATAGAGAAAATAAGCACTCCATATTTTATTTTTTTGGTTATAAAAACCAAATGATTGGCATAGATATAAAACAATAAAAACAAAGTAATTATTGCCAATAAAACAAGGTGCAAATAAGCAATCACTATAGGTCTAAATCCAAAGGCAAGTTGGCTAATAGCAGGAACTGTTGATCCCAATTGAAGCAATAATTTTATACTCAAAGCAAAGGCAACAAACAATAAAATGTATCGCAATAGTGGAGCATAATTTTGCAGAGAATCTCTTCTTGTTTTTACTAAAATTACCAAGAGTTTGAACCAAGCAAAAACTTGAATCAGGGCAGCAAACACAGCAATTACATACAACCAAATGGGTAAATCCAGCCAAAGTATTGACAAAAGATAAGCCGGAATACAAGC
>JAEMQE010000206.1:0-1502 GCA_022758945.1 Lentimicrobium sp.
GTTATTGATTGCTTATTTTTGATTTTAGATTAACGATTTTTGATTTAAAAAAATGATTTTTTAATATTTTAAACATCTTATAATCATATGATTAAATAAGATATTTGTTTTTCAATAAATCTGAAATCAAAAATCGTTAATCTTCAATCTGAAATCCTATTTCCTTGGAATCCATTTCACTTCCTCGGCGTTCAAATCGTTCGACAACTTTCGTGCCAAGACAAAAAGATAGTCAGAAAGTCGGTTTAGGTACATAATTACGATTTCGGCAACGGGTTCATTGTGGTCTAAATGTACTGCCATACGTTCTGCACGACGGCAAACGCATCGGGCAATATGACAATATGACACAGTTGTATGTCCTCCAGGCAATATGAAATGAGTCATTGGCGGAAGCGCTTCTTCCATAGTATCGATTTCTTTTTCGAGTAATTCGATATCGCTTTCTGTAATCCCTAGATTTTTTAAACGCAATTCGCCGTTTTTCTTTATTTCTTTTTCCGGAGGAGTGGCAAGAATGGCACCAACAGTGAACAATCGGTCCTGAATTTCTATCAATATTTTTTTATAATGCGGATTCATTTCCTGATCCCGAATTAATCCAATATAGGAATTCAATTCGTCAACCGTTCCGTAACTTTCAATGCGAATATGGTCTTTTGGAACTCGTGTTCCTCCGAAAAGTGCTGTTGTTCCTTTATCTCCGGTTTTTGTGTATATTTTCATAAAAGGGATTTAAGAGTTTTGATTTTAGAGAGTAGTGTCAAATTTAAAATCTGCAATTTAAAATTATTTTGTAGTGTCACTTTCTACCATTCCATCACGTAAACGAATTATTCTCTTAGCGTGAGCGGCTATTTCTTCTTCGTGAGTTACCACAATTATGGTATTGCCGTTTTTGTGAATTTCCTCTAAAAGAACCATAATCTCCTCAGATGTTTTACTGTCTAAATTTCCAGTAGGTTCATCGGCAAGAATTATAGAAGGCTTGTTTACCAAAGCTCTTGCAATGGCAACTCTTTGTCTTTGCCCTCCGGAAAGTTGGTTGGGTTGGTGATCCATTCGGTCGGCCAAGTTTACTTGTTCCAAAACTTTTGTAGCTCTTGCTCTTCTTTCTGACTTGGAATATCCAGCATAAATCATTGGCAAAGCCACATTATCCAAAGCAGTTGTTCGCGGCAAAAGGTTGAATGTTTGAAAAACGAATCCAATTTCTTTATTACGGATTTCGGCTAATTCATCATCATGCATTTGGCTTACATCTTTCCCATTGAGAATATATGTTCCGGAAGTAGGCGTATCCAAACATCCCAAAAGGTTCATCAAAGTAGATTTTCCTGAACCCGACGGTCCCATTAATGCTACATATTCGCCTTTCTTTATTTCTAAATCTATACCTTTTAGAACATAAACGATTTCGTTTCCAAGAACAAAATCTCGTTTGATATTGGTTATTTTTATTAGTGGCTTGCTCATAGTTTTCAGTTTTCAGTCGCAGTTTT
>JAEMQE010000206.1:1602-15493 GCA_022758945.1 Lentimicrobium sp.
TCAGTTGGAATATTCAAAATCAAAAATACGGATGATATTTAGAATAAGTAGTCATTTTATTAAATTGTTACAGATAAGATTTATAAACTGAAAACTGCGACTGAAAACTGCGACTTTTTTAAACTCGAATCACAAAATGCTCTTTCTCCTGTTCTTTTCTAAAAAAAACAATTCCCCATTGAAAAGTATCAATGGTGACTATAACTTTTGGATGGTTTTTAATTATTTCCCAAGCATTCTCCATCTCTTTTGACCAATGAATATCATCAAAAATCCAAACACTTTCGTTAGTTATTGTTGGCAATAAAAGTTCAAAATAATCTAAAGTGGCTTTTTTTGAATGGTTGCCGTCGAAATAAATAAGGTCTTGGGTCTTGGGTCTTGGGTCTTGGGTTTTGAAGTAAGTAGAAAATTCAGTTACAACGGAATTTATATTGGTTAAACCAAATTTTCTGAATTGTTCCTGAGCTGTTTTTGCCGTTTCCGGACAACCTTCTAATGTTGTAATTTTTGCTTTCGGATTTCCTAAAGCTAGGGCAGAAGTTGCTAATCCTAATGAGGTTCCAATTTCGAGAATAGTTGAAGACTGAAAATAATTTACGATTCTAAACAATAATTTAGCTCGTTTCCTTGTGATTCCCGCCGTTTTGGCAATCTTTGCGATTAGTCTTGCATTTGATTTGAAGACTTTGGAACCGGCACCAAAATCAGTTACTTCAATCGCATTTGTATTTTCTAAAAGCGAATTTCGATATTTTTTTAAAACTTGATATTGCTTCGCCTGTTCGCTACCGCTCGGGTCGGGTTTTGATTCACTGTCATAAAAACATTTGGTAACCAAATTAAACACAAATGGCGAATGCACCGCGTGTTCGTTCTTGGAGTTCCAGAGGAATTTGAGATAAGATTTTATTTGGAATAACATAAAAAGTTGCAATAGGAGTGCGAAGATACGAAGATTAAAATGAGAATTGAAAAGTGAGTGGAGTATGACTATCTTTGCCATCTTGATTTTTAGAACCCAATGACATCAGCAATAAATAATAAAAAAGCCATAACTTCGGAAGAAATTGACCGATGCATCGCTATTTTGGCACAATTAAATTCGGACACCGACCAAATATTCGACATTCCAAAAGAGCAACGAACCGAATTACTCAAAGTGGCTGGTCAATTTTCACGCCCTAATCGTGATGAATTAGCCAAAAGAAAAAAGGACGGAAAAGCGGTAGCCAAGCGCAAACAGGAAAAGAAAGACAGAACGGCTCGCAAAGAAACCGGAATTCGGTATGCTAGAGAAGCGAGTATTTTTGTGGCTCCAAAATTATTGGCTTCGCACGATTTGCTACATAAAGAACAATTGGAACTCGAAACTCCCAGAAAGTGCTACGTCTGCAAAACGGAGTATACTAAAATGCACCATTTTTATGATACGATGTGCACCGATTGTGGTGATTTTAATTATGCCAAACGTTTTCAAACTGCCGATGTAAAAGGACAAATTGCTGTGATAACGGGTTCTCGATTGAAGATTGGTTACCATATTTCGCTGATGCTTTTGCGTGGCGGAGCTACTGTTATTGCCACGACTCGGTTTCCTGTGGATTCGGCTTTGCGATTTTCTAGGGAAGATGATTTTATGGAATGGAAAGACCGTTTAAAAATTCACGGATTAGATTTACGACATATTCCGAGTGTGGAAATTTTCTGCAATTTTATCGAGCAAAAATATGAGCGTCTGGATATTCTAATCAATAATGCGGCGCAAACAGTGCGGCGACCAGCTGGATTTTATTCGCATTTGATGGAAAACGAAGAACTACCAATTGGCTCTTTACCCAAAGAAGCACAGGAATTATTGTTGGATCATACCAATTGTTTGGATGAATTAAAAGTCTTGACAACCGGGTTTTCATCGAATGAAAATATGCCAGTGACTTGGCACGGACCAGAACTAGGAATTGGTTTGCGGGCTTCCGCCAAATTATCTCAGATTCCTTATAGTTTTGATAAGGCGCTGGTTGCCAATGAAGTTTTTCCCGAAGGAGAACTCGATGCCGATTTGCAGCAAATCGATTTGCGCAAAACTAACAGCTGGCGATTGCGATTGGGACAAATAGAAACCACCGAAATGATCGAAGTGCAATTAGTCAATTCAGTAGCGCCTTTTGTATTGTGTAACCGACTTTCGGAAGTGATGAAGAAAGACAACACAGGACAAAAACACATCATCAATGTTTCGGCTATGGAAGGGAAGTTTCATCGTTTTTTCAAGGAAGACCGCCATCCGCATACCAATATGGCGAAAGCCGCTTTGAATATGCTGACGCATACTTCCTCAGGAACTTTGGCAAAAGATGGAATTTTTATGAATGCCGTTGATACAGGTTGGGTTACCGATGAAGATCCTGCTGAATTAGCCAAAAGAAAACAGGAAGAAGAAGATTTCCAGCCGCCATTGGATATTGTTGATGGCGCGGCACGAGTTATGGATCCTTTGTTTGATGGAATCAATACAGGAAAACATTGGTGTGGAAAATTCTTGAAAGATTACAATCCGATTCCTTGGTAGTTTAAAAATTAAAAACCTTCGCCATCATTGAAATAGAAAGTTTTAGAATCTCTTCCTAATCCAAAATTAACTATAAAATTCGTTAGTGTGTTTTTGTCAAGCAAGACTCTTAATCCAACTCCAATAGCGGGTTGAATCGATTCAAATAATTTAAGACTTTTATCAATAGAACTTGCAGTTGTAGCATTGGCAAATACGGTTCCGCTAATCATCTGATTTTTGGTAATTGGAAAACGATATTCGCTTTCAAAATACATAAGGTTTGTACCTCTAAAAAGTCCTTGAGTGTAGCCTTTTCCGCTTCGGCTATTTTGATCCCAACCTATTGCGGGTTGATTTAGATAGGGTAATTTTCCAGTTATCAAGAATTGTCCATAAGCCCAAAAACCTATAACATGTTGTTTATTTACTTTGCTAATTGGGATGAAATATCGAGTTTCAAGTAATAAAGTGGAGCTTCTTTGTTGGTTTCGAAATAATTTTGGATTGAAGCGGTAATTCAAATTCAAGTACAACCCTTTATTGGTATTTATTAAGTTGTCTCTGGTATCGTATATTAAATTTGTGCTAAAACCGTTGACCGTATAATTTAAATCACTGAATCCATATTTCTTTGAATAATTATAATGGTAAGTATATTTTTGGTTGGCAACATCTAAATTTTTATCGTTTATTTTGGTATAACTATCGATATGAATTCCTGCACCTACAAAAAAAGAAGGAAAAATATCATAGGAGATAGTTTCGTGAAATTTGAAGTAATTATAATTCATAGGTTGTTCTATGGAACTGTAATTAAATTTTTTGAATTCTGCTCCCCAAGGCACAATATCAGTTCCTAATCCATAATTCGATTGAGAGAAGATATAATAGCGGAAATCCCCACTAAAAAAGTATCGGTCATCACTCAGATACATATTGTTTTTTAAATAAATCAAGAGTTGTTTTTCGGTACTAAATTTAGCTCCGCCAGAAATTAATGAAATTTTATTTTCTTCTTTTTTTCTAAAACTGTATTGGCTAATAAATCCAAGCGTAAATCCATTTGCAGGCTGATATCCTAGTGTAGGAAAAGCAATTAAATTGGTTTTAGATTTAGGTATTTTAATTTTTAAGGTATCTTCTTTCGTAAATAAATCGACTATTGAGCGTAGTGGATGTTTTTTTTCTTCCTCATTTTTTTCTACTTGCGAAAAAGTGGCTTGAGAAGACAAAAGAAAAAAAAGGAATAAGAATACTATTTTTGGTTCAAAAATAATTTTAATATTCATAATAAGCCTTGAGTTTAATCCAAAACCTATTCATTAGATTTTGTCTGTCAATTATTTGTAAAAAAGTATAAATCTAAAACAAAATTTCTTTTAATGATTTAATTTTGTGATAAAAGAATTTTTAGAGCTATTTTATTAAAATAGTATCAAAAGAAATGTATTTATTTAAAAACAAAAAACCACAGTAAAATCAAATTTGCTGTGGTTTTTTGTTTAGGGTAAAAAGAGGTTTTAATTTACTGAAATTAATTTCACCTCAAAAATAAGTACTGAACCTCCAGGAATTGGCCCGTTAGTACTATTTCCATAACCTAGACTGGAAGGAATCAAAAGAATACCGTTTCCGCCAGTTTTAAAATGTGGAATGCCTTCTGTCCAACCTTTTATAACTTGATTCAAACCAAACGAAATTCCTGAAGCACTACTTTGGTCAAACACAGAGCCATTAGTAAAATAGCCTTTGTAGGCTACGGTAACATTAGAAGTTGCAGTAGGTTGTGCTCCAGTTCCGGGATTTGTAATCACATAATACAAACCAGTATCACTTCTTTGTGCGGTTAAATTGTTTTTGGCAATATAATCTTTGATTTCGAGCTCGTTTTTTGCAACATAATCTATTTCTGCACCTTTATCTTTGGAACAAGAAATGAAAAGAGTCAAGGCTAGTAGAGAAGAAAATAGGTATTTCATTAGTAATGGATGTTTTTTTGAATGGCAAATATAGTAAAATTTGTTAGAGGAAAAAGCTTGGAAACTTTGCAAAGCTTCTTATTTTTTAGGATTTAAATTAACTTTTAAACCGATGGAGACCAGATTGTAATCCTGAATAAAATCAGGGTTTGTCAGATTATAACTGTATTGAAATTGTAGCTGTAATTTAACATTTTCAAAACCTGCTTGCAGCGTTAAAGCCGGTTCAGCCAACCAAGATGAACTGTTAGCATTCAAGTAATCAACATCTTCTATTAAATTACCACTAATATTATTGTAATGTAGATTTGCCAATCTTCCGGAAAAAGATGCAATAAAATATTTGCTGGTAAAACTGATACTAGGTTGTACACCAATACGAATAAAATTGGCTTTAATTTCTTGGGGAGTATTATAATTATCTTCATATTTCATACCTCCAAAACCCATTAATCCATAGGTTTCAAAGACAAAGGATTTTGAAAAGTTTTTATAATAGCCAGCGCCTAATTCTATGATATGACCAGCACCATTTGATTCGCCATCAGAAGAATTTACCCAATCAGTATTAAGTTGCAAGGCAATTTTATCTGTCAATCCATAAGCACCTTGAAATTCAAATCCGTCAACACTTTCTGAGGAGTTGAGACCTAATGATAAATTGGTTTGACCCTTTTCCTTCATAACAGGCACATTTTGGGTATTTGGTACATAATAAACAGCTCCACATCCGGTTAATGTGGCACAAATCAAAAGTAAAATTAAATTTTTCATGGTTTAAGGTTTTAAATTCATTTCAAAATTAGAATTGTGCAAAAAAACAAATATCCAAGATTATCCAAATTGAAGAAATTCGGACAAATTGAAGAAATCTGGACAAGAAAAGGTTTAGGTTTTTAATAGCTCTGCGAAGTCTCCTGACTTCGTTGCTACAATAATATTCAACTAAAACGACTCAATAAATAAAGGCGTTCTAAAATTGTAATGGTTTATAGAAAAGGGTACGAAGTCGGGAGACTTCCCAAGCTGGGACTTCGTCAGGGGTGTTTGAACAGAAGTTGAACAACGTTTTTATAATTTTAATTTATATAAATCCAATTCAACTTTATTCTCTATCGACTTATTAAGAATTCTTATGAATTCCTGTCTTTTTGTATCTGTTAACTCAATATTACGGTTTTGAGAAATTTGATAAAGCAACCACGTTGTATTACCAATAATTTCATTATAGGTTTCTAATGATTTTATGAGTGTTGACTTATTGAAATTTTCATATTTAAATTGTTGGCTAAATAATTCTATATTTTGCTTTGTCCCATAAAATTGACTAATTAGGGATGGCTCAACGAATTTATTAATTGTGTTTGAAACTAATAAATCTAGATTTGCAGGCTTATATTGTAGATTAATCCTTGCAAATGAGGTTGATGCTTCATCAGATAATTTAAGGGTATCCAATAAATTTAAATAAGAATTGTTACGACTAATTATATTATGCAATTCTAATACTGAATTGTCGATCATTTTTCTAAATAATCTTTTCTCTTCTATGTCCTTAGTATAATTTGCAATCCATAATGCAATAAAAACACCAACAACAGTAGGAATAAAATTGGAATACATTCCATCTAAAATTTTGCTAAAAATGCTCATAAAATCTAATTTATTAAAATACACTAATCAACTATAAAAATATTCAACTGATATAACAAACTTATTTTTTTTGATATTGCTAAAATAGGAATTAACTATTGGAAATCATTAAAATAACTTTTTATTTTTCTAATTTTTCTTACTTTTTAAATAAGCAAAATAAAACCCCAACATTTTCAACGTTACCGCTAAAAGTGTTGGGGTTGTATGTTAATAATATGTATTATTTTGTCATTTCGACCAGAGGGAGAAATCACATTAGTTGCTCTCGTTATGTGATTTCTCCCTCTGGTCGAAATGACAAATAGTAGGCTCTATCCCTCAATCTTCGCACTCAATTCAAACCATCTCTCTTCTCTATCTTCAATTTTATTATTGATATTTTCCAGTTCTTTTGCCTTGGCAGTAATATCAGCATCGGCTACTTTTCCTTCCGAAAATAATTGCTCGATTTTGGCTTTTTCGATTTCTAAATCCTTGATTTCTCGCTCGATTTTCTGGTATTCTTTTTGCTCGTTGAATGTCAGGTTTCCAGTCGGATTATTTTGTTTCCAGTCTTTCTTTTCAGCTTTGTTGTCTTCTTTTTGGGCTACGTCGGCGCTGTCTTCGTAAGATCTAAAATCAGAGTAGTTTCCGGGGAAAGTTTCAATTTCGCCTTGACCCCTGAAAACAAATAATTGATCGACGATTTTATCCATAAAATAACGGTCGTGTGACACTACAAGCAAACAACCCGGATAATCCAAAAGGAAGCTTTCCAAGACATTCAAGGTCACAATATCTAAATCATTTGTAGGTTCATCCAGAATCAGGAAGTTCGGGTTTTGGATTAAAACGGTACACAAATACAAGCGTTTCAACTCGCCACCGCTCAGTTTTTCGACATAATCGTATTGTTTTTTGGAGTCGAAAAGAAAACGCTCCAACAATTGCGAAGCCGAAATCAATCGGCCTTTCGTCAACGGAATAAATTCTCCGTATTCCTTGATGACGTCAATCACGCGCTGTCCCGGTTTTGGGTTGATTCCACTTTGGGTGTAATAGCCAATTTTTATAGTTTCACCAACGACTACTTTTCCTGAATCTAAAGGTAAAGTTCCTGTCAATAAATTCAAGAAAGTTGATTTTCCAGTTCCATTTTTCCCTATGATTCCAATGCGTTCACCTCGTTGAAAATCAAAACTGAAATTATCCAAAATGACGTGATCCTTGAATTTTTTGGAAATCTTATGAAGCTCAATAATCTTGCTTCCCATTCGTTCCATATTGATTTCGAGTTCCACCTTATTCTCCCTACGGCGACTTTGTGCTTTTTCCTTAATCACGTAAAAATCATCCTGACGCGATTTCGATTTGGTCGTTCTGGCTTTCGGCTGGCGGCGCATCCATTCTAATTCTTTTACAAATAAATTTTGTGCTTTGTCCACACTTGAGTTTTCGGAAGCAATTCGTTCTTCTTTTTTCTCTAAATAATAGGAATAGTTACCTTTGTACTGATATATCTTTCCGTTGTCTAGTTCGATGATTTCGTTACAAACACGTTCTAAAAAGAAACGGTCGTGCGTTACCATAAACAGCGTAATGTTTTCTTTGGCGAAATAACTTTCCAGCCATTCGATCATCTCTAAATCCAAGTGATTCGTGGGTTCATCCAGAATTAATAAGTCGGGACGATTTATTAAAATAATAGCCAATGACAAACGTTTTTTCTGTCCACCCGAAAGATTTTTGACTTTTAGTTTGAAATCTTCCAACTTCAATTTGAACAAAATTTGCTTGAATTGGGTTTCAAAGTCCCAAGCATTGTGTTGGTCCATTCCGTCGAAAGCTTTTTGGTAAGCTTCTTCGTCTTCAGGATTTTCCAATGCTTTTTCGTAGGCTTCAATCACCTTCAAACTCTCGTTGTCCGAAGCAAAAATACTTTCTTCAATCGTCAATTCATCCTGCAATTTATTGTCTTGCGACAAGAAAGCCATTCGAATGCTTTTGCGAAGCACAACTTGCCCTGTATCCGGTTCGTCAAAACCATTGATAATGTTCATTATGGTGGTTTTTCCGGAACCATTTTTGGCTATAAAAGCAATTTTTTGGTCTTTGTTGATTCCAAAAGATATGTTTTCAAAAAGGGTTCTTTCACCAAAAGATTTGGAGATATTTTCGACTGATAAATAATTCACAAGTGTAATTTTTTTGCAAAAGTAAGTTTTTAAAATGAAAGTTGTTATAATCAGTAAATTCGAGGTCGAAAACAAGGAAGTCTTTTGAAATATTGAAAAAAAAAATTGGCACTGTCAAAATTATTGCTACATTGTACTTGATTTTAGAGTAATCTTAAATTGCAAACTGAATTTTATTAAAATAACACAATTATGTTTCATTCAAAAATAACAGGACTAGGATATTATGTTCCAGATAATGTCGTGACTAATGATGATTTGTCCAAAATAATGGACACCAATGATGAATGGATTCAGGAAAGAACCGGAATTCAAGAGAGAAGACACATCATTCGAGGAGAAGATACCACCACAACAATGGGAGTAAAAGCGGCTAAAATTGCCATTG
Organism: Lentimicrobium sp.; assembly: GCA_022758945.1. Taxonomy (GTDB): domain Bacteria; phylum Bacteroidota; class Bacteroidia; order Flavobacteriales; family Flavobacteriaceae; genus Flavobacterium. The sequence goes on from JAEMQE010000206.1 coordinate 10,354, forward strand.
AACGTTCCGGAATTGACAAGGAAGAAATTGATTTTGTGGTTTTTGCCACTTTGAGCCCTGACTACTATTTTCCTGGGTCAGGAGTTTTAGTGCAACGTGATTTAGGATTAAGAACCGTTGGAGCATTAGACGTAAGAAATCAATGTTCTGGTTTTGTGTATGCGATTTCTGTTGCCGACCAATATATTAAAACAGGAATGTACAAGAATATTTTGGTCATTGGTTCCGAAGTGCAATCGACAGGATTAGATATGACCACTCGCGGTCGCGGAGTTTCGGTGATTTTTGGAGACGGAGCCGGAGCTGCCGTTTTGAGTAGGGAAGAAGATTTAACTAAAGGAATTTTATCCACCCATTTGCATTCAGAAGGGCAACACGCTGCAGAACTTATTGTGAAAGCACCAGGAATGGGAGGCCGTTGGATTACAGATATTATTGCAGATAATGATCCAGATGACGAAAGTTATTTTCCGTATATGAATGGAACATTTGTGTTCAAGAATGCTGTAGTTCGCTTTGCCGAAGTCATTAATGAAGGTTTGGAAGCTAATAATTTACAGGTTTCGGATATTAATTTATTGATTCCGCATCAGGCTAATTTGAGAATTTCCCAATTTATTCAAAAGAAATTTAAATTGGATGATGATAAAGTTTTTAATAATATTCAAAAATACGGAAACACAACTGCAGCTTCGATTCCAATTGCGTTGACAGAAGCTTGGGAGCAAGGAAAAATCAAGTCGGGTGATACTGTGGTATTGGCTACTTTTGGTAGTGGATTTACTTGGGGAAGTGTTATTATCAAATGGTAAACTAGATTTCAGATTTCAGATTTCAGATTTCAGATTTCAGATTTCAGATTTCAGATTTCAGATTAAGAATGTTAAACATCTCTATAAAAAAATGAAAACGTCTTGATTTCTCAGGAGTTTTCTTTTTTTGCTACCTGCTACCTGCTACCTGCTACCTGCTACCTGCTACCTGCCATCTGAAATCTGCCATCTGAAATCTGCCATCTTTTTTTATCTCTTCAACGTAAAATGAGCTTTGAATACCTTTGAAGTCCCTTTTTCATCATAATCTACAGTAAACCAATAGTCGGTCGAAGGAAGTGGTTGCCCGTTGAATGTTCCGTTCCAGCCTTCGCTCGAAGGACTTATTTGTTTTAGGAATTTTCCGTACCTATCAAAAATATAGATTGGCGCATTCGGGTTTGTGAGCGCTAAATGTTTGATATTCCAAGTTTCGTGATAGCCATCCCCATTTGGTGTGAAATATTTTGGATAATTTATGATTACTGCATTAATTGGAGCAGGATTGCAGTGTCCGTTTTTATCCATAACAGAAATGGTATGTTCTCCTGGTGAAATATTATTAAAAATATTGCTATCTTGGAAAAGAGAATTATCAATTTGATATTCATAATTTCCTGAGCCAGCACCTAAAACATTTACAGAAATAAAACTTGGATTTTCGAATGCATCACTATACGTAATTTCAAGATATGGAGCGTATTTAGTGACTTTGGCTGCAGCTGTATTGATACAATTTGTGTCAGTGTTCGTAATTTTTACCGTATAATTTCCTATTTGACTAGTCGTAATTGATGCAGTGTTTCCGCCATAAGGATTTCCGTCAAGAGTCCATTCAAAGATATAATTTGATGTTGTTATGCCTGTATCTAAGTTTGCCGGATTCAATAAAGTTCCGGTTTCATAATCTTCACAAATAAAATATTCCGGTTTTAGTTGAGAAATAGGCAATGGATTTATGATCAATTTTAATTCGGTAACATCAAAGCAAGGAGTAGTTATCGAGTTGTTTGTAACTCTAATCCAGACGCTGTCGTTAAACGGATTGTCGTTTTGGTAAACAGCTGGATTAGCAATTGGAACTGCTTTGCTATTATTGGCATCAGCCAAAGAATTGAAAAAAGTTAAAGTAAAATCGGTATCCGGTGTTTGACCGTTTAACACTTGATTCCTAATGGATAAAGTGGTTAAATCGAACTGGAAAATACCATCATTTGGACCAAATGTGTCGCAGGTTTCTAATGTAGTAACAGGATTTGCAACAGGTTTAGGAGCAATTGTAATAGTAAACGGATTTTCATCGCTGCAATTTAAGCGGTCTCCTGTTTCATAATAAATATAGTACATTGGCAAAACATTTGTTGCCGTTACTGTAGTGCCAAAAGGTATTATGTTTCCACCACCCAAAGGTCCTCCCGGAGCATCATAATAATAATTATTTGGGGTTGGTAGAGGAGGAAAAGTAAAACTGTCACAATACGATAATTGGGTAGGAATTGGATCAGCTTCAACACCATTTATCGAAATTTCGAAATAGTTTTCTGAATAACAGGATGGATCATTTGGATTTGCGGCATAAATATATATTCTTTCGCTTTTGCTAATGGTACTCCCTGCAGCAAGAGGTTTTTCACCTTTTTGGCCTTCAAAATAATTCCCGTTAGTGAGTGGACTTAAAACATACGAATTGCATTGTTCTATATCTGATCTTGAATCAATTATTGGCTTTTGATTTATTGTAATTAGCCAAGATTTTTCATTGTAGCAACCCGCAACTGTTGTAGATGGTTTATAAATATAAAGAGTTGTAGTTGTTTTTATAGCATCACCAACATTTAATATTGGCAAACCTTTGTTTGGTCCTGAATAATAAGTGCCACCATCAGTCTGAACTGGTAGAGGGAAACTATCACAAGCAAAAACATTCACAGGTGTTGTTATGAAAGGAGCATTTATAGTAATTGTAAAAAACTGATTATCAGTACAATTTGGTGTTCCTGCTCCTGGAACATAAATATAAACTGTTGTTGTTTTTTCAATAAGTCCCGGAGAGATTATGTTTCCGACACCATTTGGTGCGTCACGGTATTCTCCAACAGGTGCTGGCTGAAGATTATAAGCTGGACATTGGGTTATATCAACTAATCCTATTGTGTCGATATAGACTGTAAAGATTTTATCTGGAGTTCTACAAGTATTACTTATCGCAAAAACATAAAGTTTTGTTGTAGTTGTTATTGGCGAAACTGCTAATTTGTAAACACCTGTTCCAGCATTGAAAGTATAATAATTTCCAACTGTTAATGCTGGTAAATTATATGGACCACAAGAAAAAACATCCGAAAAAGAATTCGTTATAATCGGAGTTAAGTTTATGGTAATATTGAATTTACTTTGAACTTCACACGGAGTAATATCTGTTGAAATAAAATAAGTATATATTATACCTGAAGTTGTTACTAATGTTGTTCCTCAAAAAAGTTCTGTGTTACCTACAGTTTTTGGGCCACCGGGTAATGTATAATAGCGCGTTCCGAAACCTAATTTTGGCAACAAATATTGATCGCAGGCTACTATATCAGTGGGTGTAATATCTGCTGGAACAACAATTTTTACATTGAATTTAGTTTCGTAGGAACAACTTGGAGTTCCTCCAGTTTCGTTATAAATATATACATTTTGGTCAGTAGTAATTATATCACCCGCACTAAGCATTGGTAAACCTTTGTTAGGTCCGGAATAATAATTCCCAGGATTTTTAAGAGGTGGCAAGGTAAAACCTATACAGACATACTGATCCGGGATAAGGTCTAAAATGGGTTTCGGTTTAACAATTAAATTAAAACTCGTAGTGTTAAAACAAGTTGGGTCTGTAGTGTTTTGAACTTTTACAAATAGTGTCGCATTTCCTGAAGGATAAGCAACAGAAGTATTAATCGGATTTGTTCCGGCATTTGCGTCTGCTATTTTGGTGTAATAAGTTACATTATATCTTGTTGGCGGTTGTCCTCCTAAGACTATGGGAGTTTGTGATGCAAGATCAAAATTAGCAGTATTTGTTCCTATTGAAGTTTCACATAAAGTCATATCTCCAGGATTATTAGCAACTGGCGGAGGTGTAAGTCCTAATTGAAATGACTTTTCAATAGCACAATTTGTTACTGTGTTCAAAATTCTTACCCAAATTGTAGCTGGCAAACTTCCTGCAGCTATAGTATAACTTGTTGGCAACATATTACTGTTAGAAGTTGCATCTGCTTGAGTTGGGTGATAACTTATTTGAGTTCCGGGAATTTTTACAATAGGGGTGTTAAAAGCCAAGTCGAAAGTGAAATTTGCTTGACCGGAATTACATTGATATAAATCTACTGGGTCAGGAGTTGTTATCGCTTTATAGTATTCAACCTTTATAAAATCAGTAGTTACTTTGCAACCAGTTGATTTAATTGTGTAAGCAAGACCATAAGTCCCAGGTTGGCTCACTATTAAATCAGGTGTATTTCCACCTATTGGATTTCCGTTTAAAGTCCAATCAAAAGAATAAATTGCTGGACTTAATCCTGACTTAATAGTGTGAGTGCTATTATCACAAACTGCATTATTGCTAGCCAAAGTCAAATCAGGGCCTAAAACATCTTGTCCAACATTAAAACTATTTGCTCCTAAAAATATCGCAGAATCCGATTGATAGTCTTTTCGGTCAGCAATCACAAGTTTTATGTGATAAGGTGTATTTGGGACTAAAGTTGATGAAGCTGCGTTCATAATAACGGTTTGTCCATTAAAATTTGTTGCAGAGCCAGCAGCATTAGAACCGCCATTAAATGCTCCAAAATAAGTTGGATTTTCTGACGGACAAGACGAGTTATATAATGAATTACGGATAGTAACTACTGAAATGGGTTCATTAGTAATTGGAACAACAGCAAGATTTGTGGTTACATTGGTTGATTTATTGGTCAGCAAGAAAGCAAAAGCATCCGAAAATTGGCATTGAAAATTCCCATATTCTTCAGAAGCAAATAAAAACTTAAAGTCAAAGTTTGAAGAAAAAGGAACAAAGTCAAATTCTAAAACAGTTGCATTTGTGGAAGTCATAGAGATTCCAGCGGCCAAAAGTGTAGCTTCTAAATCTGTATCTCCTTTCCAAGCGGCCTTACCATCATTTAGATCAGTTGCATTTGGTCCGGGGGCATTGGTCACATTTCCTGTACTCAAAATCACACCGCTTTGCAACGGAAAGGAGGGATTTGTATTGTCAAAATATCCAATTCCGTTTGTAGAACCAAAATTTGTTCCAGTGCTCCAAGTAATGTTACTTACGGGAA
>JAEMQE010000217.1:0-1726 GCA_022758945.1 Lentimicrobium sp.
AAGTGTGGTTAATTTTATGAATTATATAATTATTTAACAATATATATGTACTAATTATTTTACTATATTTGTCAGTACAGAATCATTATTTAATAAATTAATGGTTCTATCGTTTTTATGAATTAAATAATATGCACGAACTTTCCATAGTGACTTCTATAATTAAAACTGCCAAAAAAGAGGTTGAGACCATTGGTGGCGGGAAAATAGTAGAAATATATTTAGAAATAGGAAAACTTTCAGGAGTAGAAATACAGTCGTTAAATTTCATTTGGGAATTGTGTGCCAATGGTACTGTTTTGCAAGATTCAAAAGTGACAATATTGGAACCCGAAGGAAGTGCAAAGTGCGCTGAATGTGACACAGAATTTAAATTAGAAAAGATTTATGATTCCTGTCCAAAATGCGATAGCCCATTTAAAAATATTATTTCGGGCAAAGAGTTAAAAATAAAGAAATTAATAATAAACTAATTATACTCAATTATGTGTGTAACTTGTGGATGCAGTTCCGACGATAACGAAGTTAAAATCATAAAAGTGGATGGTTCAACCGTAAACCATTCTCACCTACACAGTCACGGTCACGAACAACACGAACATTCGCATAGTCACGATCACGGTCTTGAACACCACCATCACGATGACGATCATACACATAGCCACCATCAATTCAAAGAAATTGATTTGGAAAAAGAAATTTTGCATAAAAACGATTTATTGGCTGAGCGAAATAAAGGCTATTTTGAAGCCAAAAACATCTTTGCTATCAATTTAGTCAGTTCACCAGGCTCAGGAAAAACATCTTTACTGGAACGAACTATTGCTGACCTGAAAAACGAAATTTCATTTAACGTCATAGAAGGTGATCAGCAAACAACTAATGATGCCGACAGGATTGCAGCACTTAATGTTCCCGTGATTCAAATTAACACAGGCAAAGGATGTCATCTTGATAGCGAAATGATTGCCAAAGCTGTTAAAGAGCTTTCGCCAAAAGACAGTTCCTTAATGATGATAGAAAATGTTGGAAATTTAGTTTGCCCATCCATGTTTGATTTGGGCGAAAATATAAGAGTTGTTATCATATCCATTACCGAAGGTGAAGATAAGCCCATAAAATATCCTGATATGTTTTATGGTTCTCAAGTGTGTATTATCAATAAAATTGATTTGTTGCCTTATCTTAAATTCGATATAGAAAAACTAAAAGATTATGCCAAAAAAGTGAATCCGAATCTCGAGTTTTTTGAAGTTTCTGCTTATACTGGCCAAGGAATGGAATCTTGGTATACTTTTTTAAAAAAATCATTAAAATCATAACCTATGTGTTTAGCAATCCCTGGAAAATTAGAAAAAATCATAACTGAATTAGATGAAACTTTCAGAATTGGAAGCGTATCGTTTGAAGGAGTTATAAAAGAAGTCAATCTGGCATTAGTTCCGGAAGCCAAAATCGGTGATTATTTATTGGTGCACGTTGGAGCCGCCATTGGAGTAATAAACGAAGAAGAAGCTAAATCCACAATGACCGTATTGAAACAAATGGGAGAAGGAATATAGCAGGTTGCAGTCTGCAGATAGCAGATTGCAGATTGCAGATTTGCTGGAATTCGAATTTAAAATTTTCTAAACCAATAACATTATGCTGCTCAATTCATTGAAAAAACACTATAATTAATGCCAAATCAACAAGAGAATAAAGAAAAAATAAACCTGCATCATGG
>JAEMQE010000217.1:1826-13568 GCA_022758945.1 Lentimicrobium sp.
TATAATTAATGCCAAATCAACAAGAGAATAAAGAAAAAATAAACCTGCATCATGGAAGCGGAGGGGAGCATACCACAAAACTTTTGAATGAAGTAATTTTCAAACATTTAAACAATCCAATTCTCAATGTGAGACACGACGGCGCTTTTCTTGATATACAAGGAAAATTAGCTTTTTCTACCGATAGTTATGTCATTCATCCTATTTTTTTTAAAGGGGGAAATATTGGCGAATTAGCCGTAAACGGAACAGTAAACGACTTGGCAATGTGTGGTGCGATTCCTAAATACCTTTCTTTAGCGTTTATTATTGAAGAAGGATTTGGATTAGATGAATTTACAGAAATCATCAAATCTATCCGAAAAACTGCCGATAAAGCGGGTGTTTTTATCGTAACCGGCGATACCAAAGTAGTTGAAAAAGGAAAAGGCGACAAGATTTATATCAATACTTCCGGCGTTGGTGTTTTACATGAAAAGGCGAACATCAAAATAAGCCGAATTCAATCCGGAGATTCCATAATTGTCAATATGCCAATTGCTTCTCACGGAATGGCAATTATGTCCGAAAGGGAAGGTCTGCAGTTTGAAAGCGAAATCCTTAGCGACACCAACAATCTCAATTTCATTGTAGAAAAATTAATGGATCAATGTGGCGATGCTATTCATTTCTTAAGAGACGCCACACGTGGTGGATTAGCATCGGTTTTGCATGAAATTACGACCGAAAGTAATCTTGGAATGCTGCTGGAAGATGAAAAAATCCTTGTGGATACACAAGTTAAAAGCGCTTGCGAAATTCTTGGATTAGATCCTTTATATGTTGCCAATGAAGGTGTTTTTACCTGTATTGTTTCTAAATCTGTAGAAAATGAAATAATGGAAATCTTAAAATCCTTAGGTCAAAATCCTTCCATAATTGGCAAAATCACTGATGACCCGAAAGCAAAAATCATTTTGGAAAGTGCCTTTGGCGGAAAAAGAGTGGTGAGTCCGTTGATTGGAGAACAATTGCCTAGAATTTGCTAAAAGCTGAACTATAAAATTACTCTTTTGGTTTTTAGAATAAAAGATGAGATTGTTTCTTAGCAATCTCATCTTTTTTATTTTTATACAACTCAAGCATAATAAAAATATAACAATACAAGGCGAAACTGTTATTTTTTTATACTTTTGAACTGCAATAATAAAAGCTAATTAAATGACTTTCGACAGAAAAAACCTTACCAACGACCAATTATTGGATTTATATAAAAGATTGGTAAAACCAAGATTAATTGAAGAAAAAATGTTGATTCTTATCCGGCAAGGAAAGGTTTCCAAATGGTTTTCCGGAATTGGTCAGGAAGCCATTTCTGTAGGTGTTACGGCAGTTTTGGATACTGATGAATACATCTTGCCAATGCACCGAAATCTGGGAGTTTTCACGGGAAGAGACATTCCGTTACATAGACTTTTTTCTCAATGGCAAGGCAAAGCCAATGGTTTTACGAAAGGTCGTGACCGCAGTTTCCACTTTGGAACACAGCAATACAAAATTATCGGGATGATTTCGCATTTGGGGCCTCAATTGGGTGTTGCCGACGGAATTGCCTTAGCCAATAAACTGCAACAAAACGGAAAAATCACTGCCGTTTTTACTGGCGAAGGAGCAACCAGCGAAGGAGATTTTCACGAAGCCTTGAATATTGCCGCCGTATGGGAATTGCCCGTGATGTTCATCATTGAAAACAATGGATATGGGTTGTCTACTCCGACAGACGAACAATTTCGTTGCGAGAATATTGCCGATAAAGGCATTGGTTACGGAATGGAAAGTCATATTATCGATGGAAACAACATTCTTGAAGTCTATACTAAATTATCTGAATTGAAAGCTTCGATGATTGTGAATCCTCGTCCGGTTTTATTGGAATTCAAAACCTTTAGAATGCGCGGGCACGAAGAGGCGAGTGGCACTAAATATGTCCCTTCAGCCTTGATGGAGGTATGGGCAGCAAAAGATCCTGTGGAGAATTACAGGAAGTTTTTATCGGATAACGGAATTCTTTCCGAGGATTTTGATACCACTTTACGCAGCGAAATAAAGGCGGAAATCGACGAGAGTTTGGCTCTTGCCAATGCTGAACCCGAGATTGAAGCTACTTATGAAGAAGAATTAAATGATGTTTACAAATCATTTCAATATCAAGAAGTTAAACCTTCGGATGAAGTTAAAAATATTCGTTTTATAGATGCTATTTCCAGCAGTTTGAGACAATCGATGGAGCGTTATGAAAACTTGGTTATTATGGGTCAGGACATCGCCGAATATGGAGGCGCTTTTAAGATTACCGATGGCTTTGTTGAGCAATTTGGAAAAGAACGCGTTCGCAATACGCCAATTTGTGAAAGTGCAGTCGTTTCGGCCGGGATGGGGTTGTCTATCAATGGATATAAAGCGATTGTCGAAATGCAGTTTGCCGATTTCGTTTCTACAGGGTTCAATCCAATAGTCAATTTATTAGCCAAAACGCATTACCGTTGGCAGGGAAAAGCTGACGTTGTCGTAAGGATGCCTTGTGGTGGCGGAACACAAGCTGGCCCTTTTCACTCTCAAACTAATGAAGCTTGGTTTACAAAAACACCTGGTTTAAAAGTAGTTTATCCAGCATTTCCATTCGATGTCAAAGGATTGTTGAACGAATCCATCAACGATCCCAATCCGGTTTTGTTTTTTGAACACAAGCAATTGTACCGAAGCGTTTACCAAGATGTGCCAACCGATTATTATACGATTCCACTTGGAAAAGCGGCTTTATTGAAAGAAGGAAATCAGGTAACGATTATTGCTTTTGGTGCTGCAGTGCATTGGGCATTGGAAACTTTGGATAAAAACCCCAATATTTCTGCCGATTTATTGGATTTAAGAACCCTGCAACCTTTGGATACAGAGGCAATTTATGCTTCGGTAAGGAAAACAGGGAGGGCGATTATTTATCAGGAAGATTCTTTGTTTGGAGGTATAGCCAGTGATATTTCGGCTTTGCTAATGGAAAATTGTTTTAACTTTCTTGATGCTCCCGTAAAGCGTGTGGCGAGTCTGGACAGTCCGATTCCGTTTACCAAAGCATTGGAAGACCAGTATTTTCCTAAAGGCAGGTTTGAGAAAGAATTGTTGCAGTTGTTGGATTATTAGAGTTTTTAGTCCGGAATTATTATATAATAAATGAGCCATAGCTATTGTTATGGCTTTTTTTATGCTTGAAAAATATCGTTGTTTTATAAATATTTAGAGTTCATTTAAAAGAAATTAAGAATTAATCTTCGTAAGAAAATCAATGCTAAAAAAATATTAATGTGTACTTTTGAATTCTAAAATTCTCCAAATGAAAAAACTATACTTTTTAGTTGTTGCTTTATGTGTTTTTAATGGCTTGAATGCTCAGATTGTTGACATTCCTGATGCGAATTTTAAGGCGAAGTTGTTAGAGGCAAATTCCAGCAATTTTATTGCAGCTAATTTAAACTTTGTGCCTTCTAAAATCGATGCTAATAGTGATGGCGAAATTCAAGTAAGTGAATCTCAGAATGTAAAATATTTGGACGTTAGTAGTTCAAATATTTTATCTTTAGAGGGTATAAAAAGTTTTAGTAATTTAACTACTTTAGAGTGTTATAATAATCAATTATCTACTTTGGATATTTCTAATTTAGAAAAATTGACAACAATTTATTGCCAAAACAATTTATTAACTTCTATAAATCTTCCTATTTTCAATAAAGTACAAGGATATGTTGCAGTTAATTTATCAAATAATTTATTTGAATTCTTGGAACTTACTCCTAATATTAATATGTTTTTCTGTGATAATATGCCTAATTTACAATATTTATTTACTAAAAATGTAATATTTTCAGGGTTTGGTGGTGATAGGTTCTCTTTAACTAATTGTCCAAATATAAAATATATTTGCTGCAATGAAATCAATTTACAAGCAATGCAATCATATTTGAATAGTTTGGGTTATAATTGCTCCGTCAATACTTACTGTTCATTTGTTCCCGGAGGTATTTTTTATATTATACAAGGAAATCAAAAATTAGACAGCAATAACAATGGCTGCGATGCTTTTGATGAAATTGTACCAAATTTAAAGTTCAATATAACTACTGGCACAACAACAGGAAGTTTAATATCTAATACTACAGGAAATTATTCGATTCCTGTTCAAGCAGGAACTTACACTATTTCTCCTATTATAGAAAATCCAACTTATTTCGATGTTTCGCCTACAATAGTAAGTGTTAGTTTCCCGACACAAGCAAGTCCTTTTGTTCAAGATTATTGCATCACTGCCAATGGTGTTCATCCTGATTTAGAAATTTTTATATTACCTGTAAGACCAGCTTTACCTGGTTCTGATGCGAAATATAAAATAGTTTATAAAAATAACGGGACTACAACACAATCGGGTTCGGTAAACCTAACTTTCGATGATGCCGTTTTAGATTTAGTTGTTTCAAATCCAGTAACTACAACTCAAACCACCAATAATTTATCTTGGAATTTTACCAATTTAACGCCCTTTGAAACTCGTGAAATTACTTTTACTCTAAATGTAAATTCACCACTAGAAACTCCAGCTGTGAACAGTGGTTCTGTTTTAGTTTATAATGCCACAATAACAAGTTCAGCAACTGATGAAACGCCAACAGACAATACTTTTACTTACAATCAAACTGTGGTCAATTCCTTCGATCCAAACGATAAAACCTGTTTAGAAGGCTCTACGATTAATCCAAGCTTGATTGGTCAATACGTTCATTATATGATTCGTTTCGAAAATAACGGAACTGCCAATGCTCAGAATATAGTTTTAAAAGATATGATTGATTTGACAAAATTTGATATTTCAACTTTGGTTCCAACTAATGCGAGTCATTCTTTTGTTACTAATATTTCTGCGGGCAATAAGGTAGAATTCATCTTCGAGAATATCAATCTTCCTTTTGACGATGCCAATAATGATGGCTATATCGCTTTCAAAATAAAAACCTTGCCAACGCTTGTGGTGAATGATACTTTTACAAATGATGCCAGTATTTATTTTGATTATAATTTTCCTGTTGTGACTAAATTGGCGAGTTCCACTTTTAAAACATTGGCAGCACCAGATTTTGAGTTTGCTAATTATTTCACTTTGTATCCCAATCCAGTCAAATCAGTTTTAAATATTAACTCAAAAGAAACTATTGAAGTGAAATCCATCAGTATTTACAATACTTTAGGACAATTGGTTTTGGTAATTCCTAATGCGGAGAAAGTTTCGAAAATTGATGTTTCGAGTTTGAGAACAGGAAATTATTTTATAAAAATCAATTCAGATAAAGGAAGTTCGAATGCACGATTTGTGAAGGAATAATTATGAAGCAATTTCGATTGCAACAACGATTGACTGTAAATTTAAAATCCCAATCCTTGAGCAGGATTGGGATTTTTCAGTCTTATTCTTAGTCCGTATTCTATAGTTGATACTATAATTGTCAAGGTATTAGTTCAATTCTATCACAAAATCTTCTTTTGCTACTCTTACTTTTTTCATTGAGGCAATCCAATCTCTTTGCGGATCGGAAACACCCGCATAGATTAGGGAAACACTTTTCAGTTCGTATTTTTCCAGTTCCAAAACATCGTCCACTACTTTGTTGTTGAAACCCTCGACAGGACAAGTGTCCACTTTTAACTCTGCTGCTTGTGCCAATGCCAGTCCTAAAGCAATGTAGGTTTGTCTAGCAATGTGTTCAAAGTTGATTTCGGCAGGCTCGGGCAGGTAAATGGATTTTAACTTATCCGTATAACTTCCGAATCTTCCTCTGGGTAATTTTCTTTCGTCGGTGGTAAAATCATAAACGCTATCAATTCTTTCGGCAGTATATCTGTTCCAAGCCGCGAATATGATGATGTGGGAACACTCTCGCATACAATCCGGATTTAATGCTCCGGCCGCTAATTTGTCTTTGAGTTTTTGATTTGTAACCACAATTACTTTAAAGGGTTGTAAGCCTGATGAAGTAGGAGCCAACCTTGCGGCTTCTACGATTTTATCGATATTTTCCTGACTGACTTTTTTGGACGGATCGAATGCTTTGACCGCGTGTCTCCAGTTTAAATCTTCAATTAATGACATGGTATTTTATTTTTTAATTATTTGGGAGGCATTTTTTTTGTTGCTTTTGTTTGTGGGCACAAGCGTGACGCTTGCGCCAGCGTGTAGCAATTAATTTTATTTATTAGATTTACCTATTACTCAACTTCGCTTTTTCCTTAATAATATCGCTTATTTTTCGGTTTTCGATTTTGCTTTCGAGCCAAGAGATGATGTCGAGGTAGAGGAAGGCTCTTTTCTCGTAGGTGTTTTTTTCCAGTTCGACAAAACGCTCTTTTACTTTGATGAACTCTTTTTTGATGTCGCTTGGGTAAATGGTGCTTAATTTTTTCAAGAAGCGAATGATTTCCTTTTGCACTTCGTGTAAATCGTTCATTTTAATCAGGAATTTATAGGTGCTGACCAACTGATTTTCCAAGTTGAAATCCTTGCCGGATTCGTAATGTGCAATCAAGCACAACAATCGGGCAAAACAGGCTAAATCTTCTCGAACATAAAGGTTTTTATTGTTGATAATTTTTTCGAGGTAAAACACACATTCATTGTATTTTTCGTTGCCAAAATAAATACAGGCAATTTTATAGTAAAACAACATTTCGTGATGCTCGTCCAGATGTTCGCTATGTAGTTTTATTTTGTCTAAAACTTCAGGAATCAGGTATTCACTTTCTTCGAAAGAGCCTTCGAGAATGTGATAATTGAGTTTGTTGTTGTATAAATAAAGGAACGATAAAGAGGCTATATTATCATTGACCGGAAAGCGGGGATCACTGATGGTTTCTTCCAATAACTCTAGATATCTTTTGAAATTGGACTTGTATTTTAGCATAAATAGAGATTCCAAAAGATAATGGTTTCCTTTCAGAAAAAATACCGGATTCAGGAAAATCATATTTTCATTATCATAAAAAAGAGTGACCCATTTATGCGAATATTTATAGCAAGCCAAAAAGTCCTGAACTAAAAAACTGCGCCAAAGATTGGCATTGTAAAACCAGTATTTCTCGCGAAAACCAAACTTTTTCTGATCAAATTTCGAAATGTGTTTCTTGAAATAATCGTCAATATATTTGTACTCTTCATCGCTTTTTACATAGCCGGTTTTCAGCATAATCCCATACAATTGCAAAGATAAATTAGACAATTTACTTGAAATGGTATTTTTATAATTCAGTTCTTTGGCCTGAATCACCAGTTCATCGGCGCGACCTTGCATACTGCGGGTGATGTATTGCGATTCGATTAATTTTTCGAATTCGACAATTTCATACGCCATATATTTTTCGTCATTTTCCAATGCGATTTGTTTGGTTTTATCCAAGATTTTCAAACTTTGCTTATACAAACCTTTGTTGTAAAGTATGGCTGCAAAATCAATTTGTTCCCTTAACTGATAGCGAATGTTTTGGCTGGGAATATTCAACCGAATGCTCACTAAAATTTGTTTGTATAAATAGGATTTAAGATTGGATAATTGCACTTTCTTGATAATGCCACTTTTCAGGATAATTTTCTCATCATAGACTTCCGATTTGTCTAAAATATTGAATAGTTCGATGAACTTTGTATTGGAACTTGTTTCGAGCCGACTGGCAAAAATCTTAAATTGTCTTTTTTCAGACTTAGAAAGGGATTTTATCAATACAAATAAAGAATCTTTTTGATGGTTAGCCATTGTAAAATATAGTAATGTAACTTATTGTTTATTAGTTGTTTATATAGCTATTGCTTGCCTTATAAACAGTATAATTCTTAAAAATGAATTTTATATTAAAGTAATGAAATCTATTTTTGTTGAAAGATGTGAAATTACATTAAATATTTTAAAATGAATAGAGAGAAAGTCCAAATTTTTGATACCACTTTAAGAGACGGTGAACAGGTCCCAGGATGTAAATTAGATACCAGCCAAAAACTAGTAATTGCAGCCCGCCTCGACGAAATGGGTGTTGATATTATCGAAGCCGGTTTTCCTGTTTCAAGTCCCGGAGATTTTTTATCCGTTTCAGAAATAAGCAAGATTGTAAAAAATGCTACTGTTTGCGGACTCACAAGAGCCATAAAAAATGATATTGATGTTGCAGCTGCTGCATTAAAATATGCCAAAAAACCTCGTATTCATACCGGAATTGGAACTTCAGAATCCCATATTGTACACAAGCTTAATACTACTAGAGAAGATATTATTGCCAGAGCGAAATACGCTGTTTCTTATGCAAAATCCTATGTTGAAGATGTAGAATTTTATGCCGAAGATGCCGGAAGAACCGAAAATGATTTCTTGGCACGAGTCTGTGAGGAAGTTATAAAATCAGGTGCTACGGTACTTAATATTCCAGATACAACTGGTTATTGCCTGCCTCACGAATATGGTGAAAAAATTAAATACCTAAAAGAAAACGTCAAAGGGATTGAAAACGTTATTCTTTCTTGTCATTGTCATAATGATTTGGGTATGGCTACCGCCAATTCCATTTCGGGAGTTATCAATGGAGCCAGACAAATAGAATGTACCATAAACGGAATAGGGGAAAGAGCGGGAAATACAGCACTTGAAGAAGTGGTAATGATTTTGAAACAGCATCCTTACCTAAATTTAGATACCAATATTAATACACGTCAATTGTACGAAATGAGTCGATTGGTTTCAGAAAGTATGGGAATGATGGTGCAACCTAATAAAGCTATTGTGGGTGCCAATGCTTTCTCGCACAGTTCCGGAATTCATCAAGATGGTATTATAAAAAATAGGGAGACTTATGAAATAATGGATCCTTTGGAAGTAGGCGTTACTGAATCTTCCATCATTCTTACTGCAAGAAGTGGTAGAGCAGCATTAGCTTACAGAGCTAAAAAAGTTGGTTATGAATTGACAAAAGTACAATTAGACGTAGTATATGTCGAATTTTTGAAATTTGCAGATATTAAAAAAGAAGTATTGGATGATGATATTCATCAAATTATTGAAGCTTGTAAAATCGAAGGTGATTTAATCAGAAACTGATATTAAAAAAGAATAATTAAATTAGAAAGAAAACATATAATGGAATTAAATAAATACAGTAAAACCATCACTCAAGATATAACACAACCTGCAGCACAAGCCATGTTGTACGGAATTGGTTTGACTGAAGAAGATATGAATAAAGCACAAGTAGGAATTGTAAGTATGGGCTATGAAGGCAATACTTGTAATATGCACCTGAATGATTTGGCCAAAGATGTTAAAAAAGGAGTTTGGAATGCAGATTTAGTAGGATTGATTTTTAACACTATTGGCGTAAGCGACGGAATTTCAAATGGAACGGAAGGAATGCGTTTTTCTTTGGTTTCTCGAGATGTAATAGCTGATTCTATCGAAACTGTAATGGGAGCACAATGGTATGATGGTTTGATAGCCATTCCGGGTTGTGATAAAAATATGCCAGGAGCTTTAATCGCTATGGGAAGAGTCAATCGTCCTTCTATAATGGTTTATGGCGGAACCATTCACTCGGGAAGATGGAAAGGGGAGCACTTAAATATTGTTTCGGCTTTTGAAGCTTTAGGGAAAAAATTTAAAAAAACAATTTCAGACGAGGATTTCAAAGGTGTAATAAAAAATTCTTGTCCAGGGCCAGGTGCTTGTGGCGGAATGTACACTGCAAATACAATGGCGTCAGCAATTGAAGCATTAGGAATGAGTTTACCTTATAGTTCTTCAAATCCTGCGGTGAGTAAAGATAAATTGCAAGAATGTGAAGATGCTGGAAAAGCCATTCGAATATTATTGGAAAAAGATATTAAGCCAAAAGATATAATGACTCGCAAAGCTTTTGAAAATGCAATTACGATTGTAGCCGTTTTAGGCGGTTCAACCAATGCGGTAATGCACTTAATTGCAATGGCACATTCAGTTGATATCGAAATTACATTGGAAGATTTTCAGGCAATTAGTGACAGAACACCAGTTTTAGCAGATTTAAAACCAAGCGGAAAATTTATGATGGAAGATTTGCACGCTGTTGGAGGTGTTCCTGCAGTGATGAAATATTTATTGAAAGAAGGTTACATTCACGGAGAATGTTTAACTGTAACAGGAAAAACATTGGCCGAAAATTTAGAATCTGTTCCAAATTTATCAGAAGGTCAAGAAGTAGTCTTTGAAATTCAAAATGCATTAAAATCTACCGGAAATATTCAGATTTTATATGGAAACCTAGCTTCAGAAGGTTGTGTTGCCAAAATCAGCGGAAATGAAGGAGAATATTTTGAAGGAACTGCAGTCGTTTTTGAAAGTGAATTTACAGTTATTCCTGGATTAGAAAAAGGTTTAATAAAACCAGGTGATGTCGTCGTCATCAGGTATTGTGGCCCAAAAGGAGGACCAGGAATGCCAGAAATGCTAAAACCAACCTCTGCCATTATGGGAGCTGGATTAGGAGATAAAGTAGCTTTGATTACTGATGGTAGATTTTCTGGAGGTTCACACGGTTTTGTTGTTGGACACATTACACCGGAAGCCTATGATGGAGGTGGAATTGCTCTAGTAGAAAACGGAGATTTAATTACAATTGATGCAGTTAAAAACACCATCAATTTAAAAATTTCTGATGAAGAATTCGCCAAAAGAAAAGCAGCTTGGGTTCAACCCCCATTAAAAGCGACAAAAGGAGTTTTGCTAAAATACGCAAGATCCGTTTCAAGCGCATCAACAGGATGCGTAACTGATAAATAGTATTCAGGTTGCAGATTTCAGATTGCAGATTACTGTTTTAAAATAATAAATACACTCTCCTTTGCCTGTTTCGGCTCCACGCCTTAGCGTGGCTGGGGGGAGGAAAAACATAAAAAATGAAAAATAATAAAATATCAGGCGCAGAAGCCGTTATTAGATGTTTACTTGAAGAAGGAGTAGACTTGGTTTATGGATATCCCGGTGGTGCCATAATGCCGGTTTATGACGAATTATATAAGTTTAAAGATCAATTGCATCATGTTTTGGTGCGTCACGAACAAGGTGCAACTCACGCTGCTCAAGGTTTTGCAAGAGCTACCGGAAAAGTGGGTGTTGCCATCGCGACTTCAGGTCCTGGAGCAACAAATTTGGTAACCGGAATTGCCGATGCCCAAATCGATTCCACTCCAATGGTTTGCATCACTGGTCAAGTGGGAAAACATTTATTGGGTTCTGATGCTTTTCAGGAAACTGACATTATTGGAATTTCAACACCGGTAACCAAATGGAATTACCAAATTACTGAAGCTTCCGAAATTCCAGAAATCATTGCCAAAGCTTTCTTTATTGCAAAATCAGGTCGTCCTGGTCCTGTTTTAATTGACATTACAAAAAATGCACAGTTTGAAGAACTGGAATTTAGTTATAAAAAATGTACCGGAATCAGAAGTTACAATCCAAAACCTACTTTGGATCTTGAAAAAGTAAAGGAAGCCGCAGAATTAATCAATAATGCCAAAAAACCATACATCATTTTTGGTCAGGGAATTATCCTTGGTGAAGCCGAAGCGGAATTAAAAGCATTGGTTGAAAAATCAGGAATTCCAGCTGCTTGGACTATTTTAGGACTTTCGGCATTGCCAACAGACCATCCTTT
>JAEMQE010000217.1:13668-15239 GCA_022758945.1 Lentimicrobium sp.
ACTGTCATTAAAGAAGAGTTGACTCCATCAAATAAAGGCGGAATTTCTATGGGAGAAGCTATGGAAATGATTAACAAACATTCAAAAGGAGATGCCATTATTGTTTCCGATGTTGGTCAACACCAAATGTTTGCCTGTCGTTATGCTAAATTCAATTCGACAAAAAGTAATATCACTTCCGGAGGATTAGGAACAATGGGATTTGCATTACCAGCCGCTATTGGTGCTAAAATGGGAATGCCCAATCGTGAAGTGGTTGCTATCATTGGTGATGGTGGTTTTCAAATGACCATTCAAGAGTTAGGAACCATTTTTCAAACCAAAGTTCCGGTTAAAATCGTCGTGCTAAACAATGAGTTTTTAGGAATGGTTCGCCAATGGCAAGAACTGTTTTTTGACAGCAGATATGCTTCCACTGTAATGACTAACCCCAACTTTGTAGCCATTGCCGAAGGATATCATATAAAATCAAAGAAAATAACAAAAAGAGAAGAATTGGATGGCGCCGTTGCCGAAATGCTGGCTTCAAAAGATTCTTATTTCCTTGAAGTTATGGTAGAAAAAGAAAACAATGTATTCCCAATGATTCCAACAGGAGCTTCGGTTTCCGACATCAGATTAAGCTAAAAAAGTTTAACGTTTAAGGTTTCAAGTTGCTCAACTTGAAACTTGAAACAAAAAAAACTTTAAACAAAAAAAAAAAATGGAAAATAAAATGTTCACCATTTCTGTTTATTCAGAAAACAACGTCGGCTTACTCAACAGAATATCAGGAATATTCTTGAAACGCCATATCAATATATTAAGTCTCAATGTATCCGAATCCGAAATCGAACACGTTTCGCGATTCATCATTGTGGTCAACACAACCGAAAAATGGGTACAAAACATTGTAGGCCAAATCGAAAAACAAATCGAAGTAATCAAAGCTTTCTATCATATTGACGAAGAAACCATTTTCCTTGAAAGTGCTATTTTTAAAATTGAGTCCAGTTTATTATTTGACGAAAGACAAATACAAAACATCATCAAAGAAAGCCACTCAGAAATTGTTACTGTTTCAAGAGACTTTTTCGTGATTTCAAAATCAGGAAAACGTTCTGAAATTGAAGACTTATACAAAAAATTAAAACCTTTCGGAATTATGCAATTTGTTCGCTCCGGAAGAATATCCGTTTCCAAAGAAAAAATGGAAATAACCACTTTATTAGAAGAACTTAAATAGTGTTCAGATTGCAGATAGCAGGTTTCAGATGGCAGATTGCAATAGGGAAATCTTTCAATTATTAAATTATAAATTTTACAATTACTAAATACAAAAAAATGTCAAATTATTTCAATTCATTACCACTAAGATTACAATTAGAACAATTAGGCGTTTGCGAATTTATGGATCAGTCCGAATTTACAGACGGAATAGCAGCCCTTAAAGGAAAAAAAGTTGTTATCGTAGGTTGTGGAGCTCAAGGTTTGAACCAAGGTTTGAATATGAGAGATTCTGGCTTAGATATTTCTTATGCTTTGCGTGCCGAAGCAATCGCTCAAAAAAGAGCTTCTTTTATGAACGCTGC
>JAEMQE010000021.1 GCA_022758945.1 Lentimicrobium sp.
ACGAATTTCACATCCGTTTTACTCAATCTGTATCGTGACGGAAAAGACAGCAACGGTTGGCATGCCGACAACGAAAAAGAATTGGGAATAAATCCAATAATTGCCTCAGTAAGCTTTGGAACAGAAAGAATTTTTCAATTGAAACACAATACGATTTCAAATCTAAAACAAAATATTGTACTGGAACATGGCAGTTTGTTGCTAATGAAGGGAACAACTCAGCATTTCTGGAAACACCAAATTCCAAAAACCTCAAAAACAATTGGATCAAGAATAAATCTAACATTTCGGGTAATTGAATAAAAACTTCTATAAAATTTATTAGATTTGGAAATTAATAGCTGATTATGAATGAAATTATTTCTTATTTTTCCACTATTCCATCCTCACACAGAAGTTTGATCCTAGTTGGTGGAATCGCTATTTTTTGGCTGATAGAAAATGCTTTTCCTCTTTTTAAGTTTACTTATAAAAAATGGCATCATGCAGGAATAAATTTATTCTTGACTTTTACCACCATTCTTATCAATTTTTCTTTAGCCTTTATTTTGTTGAAAACTTCCGATTGGACTATTGCCAATGATTTTGGCGTTTTACAATGGTTGCCTCCAATGCCTTTGTGGCTTTATACAATAATTGGTTTGCTTTTATTAGATTTAATTGGAGCCTATTTAGCACATTTTACAGAGCATAAAGTCAAATTTTTATGGCGTTTTCACCTGATTCATCACTCCGATACTTGGATTGACACAACCTCTGGAAATAGACACCATCCGGGCGAAAGTATCATCCGATTTATGTTTACAATCTTGGGGATTTTAATGGTTGGAAGTCCAATGTGGATGGTTTTTATGTACCAAACCATTTCAGTCGTTTCTACTCAATTTACACACGCTAATATTGCATTACCAAAAAAAATAGATGCTTTTTTGAGTTATTTTATCGTGTCGCCAAATATGCACAAAGTACATCATCATTATAAATTGCCTTATACGGATAGTAATTATGGTAATATTTTTTCGATTTGGGATCGAATTTTTGGGACATTTATGTATCTTCCAAAAGAAGAAATTGTTTATGGAATAGACACCTATATGAAGCCCGAAGAGAACAATCGATTAAATAATTTATTAAAAATCCCTTTTCAAGAACTCCGTTCGCCAGAAAACAGTTAAAAACCTTAAAAAAAAATGACTTAAGATAAAAAGTAATTATTTTTTTTATTAATATTGGTCAATAATTTGAAAACAAACCTATTAATCATTAACCCTTATAAATAAATAATTGAATTAATTTTCACCTAATGAAGAAGAGTAACCGCAAAGAATTAAATTGGGAACAAACAGAAAAACTTGTTACGTTTGCCTTAGAGGAAAAAAACCCTTTTGAAATCATCAAAAAAGAATTTGGCTTAGCCGAAAAAGAGGTTCTTGAGATCATGAAAAAAAAGATGCCCGCAGAAAAATTTGAAATGTGGAAAAAGAAAGCTTTAGCAAGTAAACCTAAACCTAAACCTGCTAAAATTGATGATTTTGATGAAGATTTGGACGGCAAATATTATATAAAAAATAAACTTGATTAAAAATTAAACTCCTGAATCATAGGAGTTTTTTTTTTATAAACCCATTTCATGTCCATAAAATCTTTATGGACTGTAACAATTTCATCCTTTTAAAGTCAAATAACCAAACTAACAATCCAAATAAATGAAAAAAATAATTTTCGCCTTAGCATTTGCTTCCGTTTTATGGAGCTGCAAAACGACTAGTTCATCAACAGCCTCTTCTATCAAAGATGAAGTTCAGGTAAACATTAATCTAAACGACATCAAGGACGACAAGGTTTTAGTAACTATAATTTCTCCAAAAATCAAAACTGACGAAATTACGTATCACATTCCTAAAACTGTCCCAGGGACCTATTCAGAAGATAATTTTGGAAGATATATCGATGATTTAAAAGCCTTTGATAAAAAAGGAAATCTATTGACTGTAAAAAAAACAGATGAGAATTCGTGGTCTATTGCCAATGCAAAAAGCTTGGATAAAATCACTTATTTAGTAAACGACACCTTTGATACGGAAAAAGGCAAAGGTTTTGGCAGTGAAGATATATTTTCACCTTGTGGTTCAAATATTGATGCTGGCAAAAACGTAATGCTCAATACGCATTGTTTTGTGGGTTATTTTACGGATTATATGTCAGTTCCTTATCAACTAACCGTTTTGCATCCAGCTGGACTTTGGGGAGCAACCTCAATGATTGATCAGGATTCAACTGCTACAAATGATTTGTTTGTGACCTCGCGTTATGCTGAATTGGTGGAAAACCCAATTATGTATTCGAAACCAAATTACACCACTTTTGCCGTTGATAATATGGAAATTCAAATTGCCGTGTATTCTCCCACCGGGAAAGTCACAGCCGAAAGTATCACTCCAGATATGAAAACGATGATGACCGCTCAAAAACATTTTTTGGGTTCCATAAATACTACAAAAAAATACAGTGTACTGTTGTATTTATCCACAATGAGAAATGACGCACAAGGTTTTGGAGCCTTGGAACATCCAACTGCAACAACAGTTGTTTTTCCTGAAATGATGCCTGCAGACGCTTTGACTAAAGAGTTGAAAGATGTGGTTTCGCACGAGTTTTTCCATATTGTAACGCCATTGACCATACATTCACAAGAAATTCAAAATTTTGATTACAATGCTCCTAAAATGTCCGAACATTTATGGATGTATGAAGGCGTAACCGAATATTTTGCCAATCTTTTCCAAATCAATCAAGGATTAATTGACGAAGATGAATTTTATACTCGAATAGCAGGAAAAATTGAAAATGCAAGCAAAATGAATGATACTATGCCATTTACAACGATGAGCAAAAATGTATTTGTAGAACCTTATAAAACACAATATTTGAATGTCTATGAAAAAGGAGCTTTGATAGGAATGTGCTTGGATATTATCATCAGAGAAAACAGCAATGGTAAAAGAGGAATTCTCGACCTAATGCAAAAATTATCCAATGAATATGGCGTTTCTAAAGCATTTAATGACGACGAACTTTTTGCTAAAATAACCGAATTGACTTATCCTGAAGTTGGTGATTTCTTAAAAACTTACGTTTCAGGATCAACTCCAATTCCTTACGACACCTATTTGGCAAAAGTTGGTGTAACGAAATCAACCAAAAAAACAGCTACGAATGTGTTTTTAAAAGGGCAAATTCCTTACATTACAGTTGATCAATCCACTAAAGAAATCCATGTTATTCCAAATAGTGAGTTAAACGATTTTTACACAAATCTTGGCATCAAGGGAGGAGACATTTTATTGGCAATCAATGACAAATCATATTCTTTAAACAATATCTATGATATGATTATGGAAAGTGAAAAGTGGAAAGAAAATGACCCAATCTCTGTAAAAATAAAACGTGAGGGTAAAGAACAAATCCTCAAAGGAAAAATCAAACTTCCGTATGAAGAAAAACAAAGTTTCGAAGCAACGGATGCAACAAAATCAACATTGAAAGAAGCTTGGTTAAAAGGATAAAAAAACAATTCATTTATAAAAAAACCAATTTAGAAATAGATTGGTTTTTTTATGAAATTACAAGAGTATAGTAGCTGCTATTTCCAACAATTTGCTTTATTTTGCAAAAAACAAAAACACCAATGAAAAAATCAATTGTTGCCTTCTTTACCCTTTTACTTTTAGCTTCTTGTAACAAGGAAGTTCCCAAAACAAATTTACACCTTACTGGAAATATCAAAGGTTTAAAAAAAGGAACTTTATACATACAAAGGGTGGTCGATACCAGTCTTGTTGCAATTGACACCATTAAAATTGATGGAGATTCAAAATTTGAAACTGATATAAATTTAAAATCAGCTGAGATGCTCTATTTATTTTTAGACAGAGGCGTTACAAATTCAATGGATAATAACATTTTGTTTTTTGCTGAACCTGGGAATATAAATATTGACACCAATCTGGATTCTTACATTTCAAGTTCGAAAATAACTGGCTCAAAAAATCAGGAAAAATATGAAGAGTATCAAAAAATAAATACTCGTTTTAGAGATGAAAATCTTGACTTGATTGAACAAAAATTCAATGCTATCAAAAGCAATAACTCAAAAGCTACTGACAGTCTAAATGCAAAACAGGATAACAACACCAAACGTAAATATTTGTTTGCCACTAATTTTGCCATCAACAATAGAGAATATGAAGTGGCTCCCTATATCGCCTTATCCGATATTTATGATATCAATATCAAATATTTAGATACCATTCAAAAATCAATGTCACCAAAAGTAGCACAATCGCTTTACGGTAAAAAGTTAACTCAATATATAGCAAAAATTAAAGCTCAGAAATAACTTAATTTAGCTCCTAATAAATATAAAACCCGTCTTGTTTTAAAAACAAGACGGGTTTTTACTATAACACAAAAATATTTATCTAAGACCAACCGTTATAGCTGCAATAATTACCCCTGCAAAAATTAAGGCATAAAAACACAACATAATTACTGCCAAAATCCCTATAAACTTGTAATGTGATTTCAAATACTCGAATGATTTAGCCAGTGTTTCCGAATCATTATCGCGAAAAGCAGTCCTTAAATTGGATGCAAACCTATTCAAATAATATATTGGAAAGAAATAAAGAGCAGCAATTATCAAATATAAAGCTGTTATAAACGACCCTCCTAGCGACGCAAAAGTGCCCATTTCCCGACTCATATTGCTCATGAATGCGAACAGTGTTCCTGCAAAAATTGCGGCTAAAACAATGAAACCAATTCCTATATAACCAAGAATGGATAAAAAATAAGCCCATCTAGCAGCCTCTTTCAGAAATCCTTTTGCAGATTCATTCAACTGTAATTCAAATTCTTCAACCGTAGTTTCTTCTGATGGTTCAACCATTTCTTCCATATCAATAGTATTTAAGTTAGACCTCAAATCTAATGAAAATTCTATGATAATAACGGCCCTGAATTATAATTTTGACTCTATTTACTTTCATTCTAAAGTATTCAAAAACAAAAAACCATCCCGTTTGAAAGGATGGTTTTACTAAAGAGCCGGCGGAGGGACTCGAACCCACGACCTGCTGATTACAAATCAGCTGCTCTAGCCAACTGAGCTACGCTGGCGACTCATTACGGTTGCAAATATAAGTCTGAATTTCAATTTTCCAAAAAAAATCAGACCTTTTTATTGACTTTTTTTACTGTAATTCGTTGATTTTAGCAATCAATTGATTTGCAGTTTGTTCCAATTCAACATTAATTTGTTTGAAGTGGGCTTTTTTATCTTCCACTTTTTTAGCGTTTACTTTTGTAATCAAAGTATCAAAAGCTGCTATTGCTTCATCAATTAAAGCGTTAGTTTCTGTTGTTGGTTTTCCTGTAGTAGAAATTTCAAACAAGTAAACTGCTTCAATAATATCTCCTAAAACGTAGTTGATGTCTTTTTTTAAATTCTTAACGTTTGCCATTTTTTTTTAATTTTAATTTGCGATTGCAAAAGTACACATAATCTTTCTATTACCGACTATGAAATATAAATTTCTAAAATCGAAGCTTTCCCATTGAGAATGAAAGCCTTCATGGCTGCTGGAATTAAAACGGTATCTCCCTTTTTATATTGAAATTTTATGTTGTTGTATTCTATATCGAAATTGCCTTCCACACACATATATACCGTAAATGTTTTCCCGGTTTTGTTCACTTCAATTTTTCCATCTAATGGTAGAAAGTTAGTGGTAAAATAAGGACAATCTACCATAAAATTCGATTGATTCAAATCTTTATTGTATTTTTTATGAGTATCAATTTTTTTGTAATTGATAGCGTCTAGAGCTAAATCGACGTGCAATTCTCTATGATTTCCTGCTGCATCCACTCTATCAAAATCATACAATCTGTACGTAATATCAGACGTTTGCTGAATTTCGGCGATAACCAAACCAGCTCCAATGGCGTGAACCGTTCCGGTTTCCAAAAAGAAAACATCTCCAACTTCCACTTTTACATTGTCAAGAATGGAAAGTAAGGTTTTGTTTTTTAGATTTTCTAAATACTCCGCAGGATTAGAATCTTCTTTAAAACCTACAATTAATTCAGAATCTTTATCCGCTTGTAACACATACCACATTTCGGTTTTTCCAAAAGAATTATGGCGTTTTTTGGCCAATTCATCATTGGGATGCACTTGTATCGATAAATCTTCATGAGCATCCAGATATTTGAAGAGCAGTGGAAATTGTTTTCCAAAACGCTTGTAAACGTCTGTTCCTAAAAAGTCTTCCGGATTTGAATCAATCAATTCGTTGAGTGATTTTCCAGCCAGAATTCCATTAGAAACTACACTTACATCGCCTTCAACAGTCGATATTTCCCAGCTTTCGCCAGTTATATCAGAAATAATAGGTTTATTTAGGAATGATTGCAATTTGGTTCCTCCCCAAATTCTTTCTTTTAAAATCGGTGCAAACTGCAACGGATATATATTAAAACTCATAATTTACACTAATTGCTTAATCATTTCTAATGCTCTGGGAATATGATTCGTAGCCACTAAACTATCAAAAACCAATTGGATTATTCCGTTTTTGTCCACTACATAAGTCACTCTGCCGGGAAGCAAGCCAAATAAATCAGGCTTAACGCCAAAAAGACTTCTGATTTTTTTATCCGAATCTGAAAGCAAAATAAAAGGCAGTTTATATTTTTGAATGAATTTTTCGTGCGAAGCAATACTATCACTACTGATGCCAATAACTTCGGCTCCTAAATCTTTAAAATCTTCGTATTGATCTCGAAAACTACAAGCTTGAGCCGTGCAACCTGGCGTATTATCTTTTGGATAAAAATAAAAAACTACTGGTTTTTTACCAACGATTGCAGCACTGTCAAAATCGTTACCATCATTATCTTTTGCTGAAAAAATGGGAATTTTATCTCCTACTTGTAGTGCCATTATTCTCCTTTATAAGTTACGAAATTTCGCGGTGTTTCATACAAAACAACTTCTAAATCAAAATCTGGTTTTATTCTTTTTCTGATTTTATTCCAAATAACAACCACAATATTTTCGGCAGTTGGATTTAGATTCTCAAATTCGGGAACATCAAGATTCAGGTTTTTATGATCGAAGGGCTTTTCTATTTCTTCTAAAATCAAATCACTTAAATCCTTAATGTCCATCACATAACCGGTTTCGGGGTTAATTTTTCCGGTAACACTTACAATTAATTCATAGTTGTGCCCGTGAAAATTGGGATTGTTACATTTGCCAAAAACAGCATCGTTTTGCTCAAAAGTCCAATCTTTTCGATACAATCGATGTGCAGCATTAAAATGGGCTTTTCTGGATATAGTTACTCTCATATTGATTTGTGATTTTAGAGTTTAGATTTTAGAGTGTGGATTTCTGAAATCTGAAATCTACAATCTGCAATCTTAAATTTTATGTTCTTCTAAAAAATGATAAAACTCATCGAAAATAATTTTGAACCAAACAGTGTATATTTCGGGCTTCAACTGAATGTCTTTTGCTACCTCTTCGATGCTCATCCATTTCCAGTTTTCTACTTCGTCTGTATTTATTTTTGGTTCGTCATTATAATACCCAATCATCACGTGATCGAGTTCGTGTTCGGTCAATCCGTTGTCGAATGGCGCTTTGTAAATAAAATGAAACAATTCCTTCAGACCAGTTTCGAAACCCATTTCTTCAAACAATCTGCGGCTTCCTGCCTGAATATTAGTTTCGCCTTCGCGCTGATGACTGCAACACGTATTCGTCCATAATAAAGGGGAATGGTATTTTTGACTGGCTCGTTGCTGGAGCATTATTTCATTTTTATCATTTAATACAAAAACTGAAAAAGCACGATGCAAAACTGCTTTTTCATGGGCTTCCAATTTAGGCATCAAACCTATTTGTTCATCCTTTTGATTTACTAATATTACGTTTTCTTCTTTCATATCTTTTTAAGCTTGTCAAAAATACAAAAAAAGAAATGGATTATGGGATTGTAGAAAGTTTGTGAAAAGTTTAACGAGCGTTTAATTACTGAATAGTTTAATTTTATAACCTGAAATATCGTCAGTCATAGCTTTGATTTTATTTTATTTAGCCACGAAAACAAAACGTTAAAAATTATCTAAAAATAATTCATTTGTAAAGTAAGCGACATTTTCATACTGAAACACCTTATACATTTGTTGTATAAAAAAATTTAAAAATGAAAACAAAAATCCAATTTCGAATCTTGCTATTCTTTGTCCCTTTATTCATGCTCCAAGCCTGTGGGCAAACAACAAAAAATCAAAACTTCACCCAAAAATCTTCAAGTATGGAAAATTCAATTAGTAAACCCGGAAATCCTTATTATTCAAATACTGACACTACGAAACTCAATATTACAGATGCTGAATGGAAAAAAGTACTACCCGCAGATTTGTACGCCGTTTCAAGAAATGCCGATACCGAAAGAGCTTTTACAGGAAAGCTTTGGAACTCTGATGCAAAAGGAACTTACTATTGCGCTGCTTGTGGCAATAAATTGTTTAAATCCGATCAAAAATTCGCCAGTAGTTGTGGTTGGCCTAGTTTTTTTGAACAAGAAAACAAAAATAGCGTGGTTTACAAAGAAGACAATTCGTATGGTATGAAAAGAATTGAAGCCCTTTGTGGTAGATGTGACGGACATTTAGGACATCTTTTTGACGATGGGCCAGCACCAACAGGCAAAAGATATTGTATGAATTCCATCGCTTTGGATTTTGTTCCAGACAATGTAATTACAGCAAATAAAAGCAAAAGCAATCTGGAAACCATTACTCTTGGTGGCGGTTGTTACTGGTGTGTGGAAGCCGTTTACGAAAATTTAAAAGGAGTACAATCAGTAGTTTCAGGGTTTGCGGGAGGAAAAATGGCCAATCCTACTTATGAAGAAGTTTGTACCGGAAGAACGGGTCATGCCGAAGTCGTGCAAATAACTTATGACAAAACGGTTACCAATATTAACGAAATTTTCAAGGTTTTCTTCACTGTTCATGATCCAACCACTTTAAACCGTCAAGGTGCTGATGTGGGAACGCAATATCGTTCTGTAATTTTTTATGCTAATGAGGAGCAAAAAAAAGAAGCTCATTCTATTATTGATCAATTGACTGCCGAAAAAGTGTACAGCAATCCTATTGTCACTACTTTGGAACCATTAACGCAATTTTACAAAGCCGAAGACTATCATCAGAATTACTACGAAAACAATAAGAATCAGCCCTATTGCCAAATGGTCATTCAACCCAAAATCGAGAAATTCGAAAAGGTTTTTAAAGACCGATTGAAAAAATAACCTTAAAATTAATTAGAAAACCGGAAAGAAATTTTCGGTTTTTTTTATTGATTTTAGTTTTTAAATTAATTCTCTTTTTTTCTAGCAATATGACTTCAGGCATCTAAAGAATTTCAATTTTTAGTTTTTAAACACATAGAATCATAGCTTATGCTGATTGGAACAAGACATTTCATTTTACAATAGTAAAACATAGCTATGTGGAAACCAAGTATTGGTCTATCTCAATCTTTTTTCTATGTTTCTATGTGTTTCCATATTTATTTTTCTAAAATTCTAGTCATTTCGACTAAGGAGTTTCAGGATATTAATTATATTTGAAACACAGAATATTTTAATTTACTTTCACAATATAAAATTCCATCACAATGAAAATAGCTCTTTTTTCCAATGAATTTCCGCCAAACATTTACGGAGGTGCAGGTGTTCACATTGATTTTTTAAGTCAGGAATTAGCCAAACTAGCTCAGGTCGAAGTGCGTTGCTTTGGCGACCAAAATGTGGATACGGATTCAATGCACGTACGCGGAATCAATTCTTCGCTTACTAAAATGGTCGATGATGCTAATCCGCATATCAAGATGTTTCACAATATGAGTCGAAATGTCGAAATGTCACAAGCTACGCCAGAAGCCGATGTAATTCATTGCCACACTTGGTACACGCATCTTGCCGGGATTATGACTCGCGAATTGTTGCAATCGCCTTTGATTTTAACCACGCACAGTTTAGAAACACATCGTCCTTGGAAAGTAGAACAATTAGGAAATGGTTATTTTCTTTCGCGTTGGATAGAAAATAGTGCTTACAACACCGCCGATGGAATTATTGCCGTGAGCCAACAAATGAAAGAAGATGTCATCGAAGCGTATGGCGTTAATCCCGAAAAAGTGACGGTAATTCACAACGGAATTGACCCAGAATTTTACAAACCTACCTTCGATAACAATTTGCTTATGGAATTAGGAATTAACCCCAACATTCCTTTTGTGTTATTTGTAGGACGCATTACACGCCAAAAAGGGATTTCTCAATTGATTTCTGCTGCTAAATATTTCAATAAAAATTGCCAAATCGTACTTTGTGCAGGAGCGCCCGACACCAAAGAAATTGCCGAAGAAACCGAAGCTTTGATTGCTGATTTGAAAAAAGATAGAGAAGGTGTAATCCTCATCTCGGAAATGTTGCCTCGCGAAAAAATAAAAGTGTTGTACAGTCACGCTCGCGTTTTTGCGTGTCCTTCGTTGTACGAACCTTTTGGCATCATCAATTTGGAAGCAATGGCTTGCGAGACACCAGTGGTGGGAAGTCACGTAGGCGGAATCCCGGAAATCATTGTCGAAGGAGAATCAGGTTATTTGATACCGATCGAAAGTGTTTCCAGAACCGATTTTAACCCAGCCAATCCAGAAGCATTCCAGAAAGCTTTTGCTGCAAAAGTGAACATTTTGCTTGACGACGAGACCTTGGCAAACCAAATGGGAAAATCAGGAAGAGAACGAGTTTTAAAAATATTCAGTTGGGAATCTATCGCCAAAACTACGTATGATTATTACCAAAAAGTAATTGATGGATTTGTGAAGGAGAAAGCTTGATATAAAAATTGGCAACTCTGGTTGAGTATTTTAAAAAGAACAAATCATCAAATCAATTATGGAAATTCACATAACAAATGACGAACAGAATAAAATAAGAGAACAATGTTTTCAATTAGCATCTCAGGTCAATTGGACAAAGACAACTGACATAGATAATATTGGCAATCAAGTTGGCAAAATTGCTAAGATGACAGAAGAGGTTTTTAAATGCTCCATCGATTGTTTACTCGCTAACATTTCCCTTGGTTGTGATTCAGAAATGATGATAAGAATTGTCCGTTACATTACGGATGTTCACGCAGTACCCGTTTCGGGCTGCAACATTGATTGGTACCGGACTACCTTGTGGACCTTAACTGAACTTGCCTGTCCGAATTATGAAATCGATGACTCAGACTTTGAATTTATCGAAATTGATTTAAGAAAGAGAATCAATAAGGAAATATAACTATGGGGAGCTTAAAGCAACTAACAGTACATCTACTAATAGATTTTACGGGATTACCCAAGGCTAGCGCGAGCTTCTAGCTCGTGCCAACAAACAAAAGCAATACAAACAATAAAAATGAATTGGAACAGGCACGAGCTAGAAGCTCGCGCTAGCAGAAGATAAAAAAACAATAATTGAACTAAAAAATCATAGCCGATAGCGCGGATTTGCAATCCGTGCCCACTAAACTCCTCAAATAATTGAACAGAAAAAGCAATAAACATGCTCACAGCCATTCATCCAAAGTTACCCATGCGCGACAAAAAGGCCACAAGGAACTTTTACAGCAACAAATTAGGCTTTCAAGAATTTGGTAGTGCTGACTTTGATGGTTATTTAATGATGCAAAAAGACGGGATTCAAATTCATTTTTTTGAGTTCAAAACTTTGGAGCCAAAAGAAAACTATGGACAAGTTTATATCAGAACGGATGACATTGACAATTTTTACCAAACTTTGTTGGACAATAAAATAAGCATTCATCCCAATGGACAATTAGAAATAAAACCTTGGGGACAAAAGGAATTTTCAGTTCTTGACCCAGACAACAACTTGCTAACTTTCGGACAAAGTATATAATGTCTCGTCCTAAAAATAGTTTGCATATTATTTACACTTAATCCTAAAATAGATTTACAACAGAAGTGTTGCAACCCTAATCCGGAAACACAAATTCATTTACAGAAAAATCCAAAACATCCGATTTTACTGCCGTGCGAATGATTTCGTCTATTCCTTTTTCGAGCAATAATGGCGTGGTGTATTTTCGGCTGGTGGCGATTTCGATTTCGTCGAGCATCATTTTGAAAAAATATTTCCCGTTGGCCGCCCTGGCTTTCACGTAAGTGTATTTTTCAATATTAGCCTTAATTTCTTCTATACAATCTTCACATTCCATCTTGAGTTCCATTGAAGGACTGGTGAAAATAGTTTTCCCTTTCCAGGAAGTGAATACAAATTTATAACGATCATCAAATCGCTTGCTGATAACGAAGGTTCCCATAGTGTAATGTGGATTGTAAATGGAGTTAAAAAAGGTAAAGAAGTGCCTCTACTTTCGGAAATTGTGAATGGATTAGAATTTATGTGGTCACAATTTCGCTTTTAAATTGTCTTTTACTTCGTCGAACCATTCGCTGCGAAGAATACTCAAAATTATACTGTCTCGTCGTGCTTCGCTGCCAAAAGTGGGCATATGATTTCGTAAAACGCCTTCGACTTTGCAACCGATACTCTTCATTGCGGCAATACTGAGTTGGTTGTTGTTGTCGGCACGAAATTCTACACGTTCCATTCCAATGATTTCGAAAGCAAATTGCAAGAGTAAAAATTTACAATGTTTGTTTAATCCTGTACCTCTAAAATCCTTTCCGTACCAAGTATAACCCAATTGCAGGGTTTTGAACGGTAATTGAATGTCGTAAAAACGGGTGCTTCCGGCATATTTTCCTGATTTCTTGTCGAAAACAATAAACGGGAATTCGGTTTTGTTTTCTTTGGCCTTCAAAGCCAATTGAATATAATTTTCTAAGTTTTCCTTTCCGTTGGCTTGAATTAATGAATATTTCCATGTTTCGGGTTCGTTGATGGAGATTTCTAATAAATGTTCTACATCAGATTCTTGTAATGGACGAAGCAGAACACAGTCATCTTCGAGGATAATATTTTGAGGGAATTCGAAAATTTCTTTCATTGCGATAATTTTAAAAATGGGCCACGGATGGCACAGATTAAACAGATTTAGACGGATTTTTTTTAAATAATATTGACAAAATTTATTCGTTAAATTCGTCGTAACGAACTGGAATTTGTGGATCGTACAATGGGCATTTGAATTCTTCCAAAGTATCTGAGAGCAAATTCATCGTTATTCCTTCGGTTCCGTAGCAATCGATTTGGATGCTTTGTGGAGTAGTTTTGACGTGAAAAGCACCTTTTCCTTTGGTGTTTTTCCAACTGTTTTCATCTACTTTTTCCCAAGTTGAAAAAACTGAATTAAGACGATTCAAGATTACTTGCACAGGAAGCTTTTCGAGACCTTCGACTTCTTGTTGTTCGACCAAGGCTTCGTAAACCAAATGATGGTTGAGATAAATTCCGTCTTGATATTGCCAAAAAAGTAGTTCGTACATAATTTTATTTTTTTGCCACAGATTGCACAGATTAACACAGATTTAAAAAAAAAGAGAAATTAAAAATCCGTTTTTATCTGCGTTTTTGCTTTAGCAAATCTGCGTTCATCTGTGTCCCAAAAACTAGTATTTTTTAATATTCGAAAGTACCGTATTCGCTGGTAATAGTCAGTTTCTTGGCATCGGCAGCTTCTACTCGACCCACAATTTGTGCATTGACATTAAATGATTTTGAAATGGCGATAATGTCCTGAGCAACGGCTTCAGGAACGTAAATTTCCATACGATGTCCGCAGTTGAATACTTGGTACATTTCTTTCCAATCGGTTTTGGATTGCTCCTGTATCAGTTTGAACAAAGGCGGAACCGCGAATAAATTATCCTTTATAATATGCAAGTTTTGAATGAAATGCAAAATCTTAGTTTGTGCTCCTCCACTACAATGCACCATTCCGTGAATTTCATTAGAAGAATATTTATCTAAAATTTTCTTGATAATTGGCGCATAAGTCCTAGTTGGAGAAAGCACTAATTGTCCGGCATCGATGGGCGAATTTTCGACAGCATCAGTCAATTTTACCTGACCGGAATAAATCAAATCCTCAGGAACGGCAGCATCGTAACTTTCTGGATATTTGGTGGCCAAATATTTCCCGAAAACATCGTGACGCGCAGAGGTTAATCCGTTGCTTCCCATTCCTCCATTATAGCTTTTTTCGTAAGTAGCCTGACCAAAAGATTCCAATCCTACGATGACGTCGCCTGCTTTTATGTTGGCATTATCAATAACTTTGGAACGTTTCATTCGGGCTGTAACTGTTGAATCCACGATGATCGTGCGAACGATATCGCCTACATCAGCAGTTTCTCCACCGGTTGAATGTATGGTTACACCAAAAGAATCCAGTTCTTTAATGAGTTCTTCGGTTCCGTTGATGATGGCCGAAATTACTTCGGCGGTTATTAAGTTTTTATTTCTTCCAATAGTGGATGAAAGCAGAATATTATCGGTAGCTCCCACACACAATAAATCGTCGATATTCATAATCAAAGCATCTTGCGCAATGCCTTTCCAAACGGAAATATTCCCCGTTTCTTTCCAATACATATACGCCAAAGACGATTTGGTTCCTGCGCCATCGGCATGCATAATGAGACAATAATCGTCATCATTAGTCAAATAATCAGGGACAATTTTGCAAAAAGCCTGAGGAAATAATCCTTTGTCGATGTTTTTTATGGCGTTGTGCACATCTTCTTTGGATGCTGAAACTCCTCTTTGAGCGTAACGTTTGCTGGAATCTGAACTCATTTTATTGTTGTGTAGTTGTGGCGCAAATATAAATATTTTTTTGGTGTTTGCCTATTGGGTTTTAATCGGTTTTAAAAAGTTACCACCAATAAAAAATGCCCATCCAAAACCGGATAGGCATTTCTCATAAATAGCATGTTGTAATTATTTTGTGAGCAATAATTCTCTGTATTTAGTCAAT
>JAEMQE010000289.1:0-10773 GCA_022758945.1 Lentimicrobium sp.
ATTGATTTTTGGAAATTATTACCCAATTATTACCAATCACTTTACAGTCATTTACTCAATAAAGGAATCGGTTATCAGGGATTGATATATCGGGAAGCGGTAAACAATCTTAATCATTTTTCAGATTCTATAAAAGAAAAGCAATTTGTCTTTGCAGGTTTTAATGCCTTGAATGCCGCCGAAGAAAGAATAATCCAACATCTAATAGCTTCGGATCAAGCCAGGATTTATTGGGACGTTGACCAAACGTTTATTAATGACCCATTTCACGATGCAGGATTGTTTGTGCGCCATTTCAAAGAAAGCTGGAAACAGTATAAGTCCAATCCTTTTGAATGGATTGTAAATGATTTTTCGCAATCAAAAAACTTTCATATCATTGGCACACCAAAAACTATAGGTCAAGCCAAAATTGCCGGAAGCATCATAGAAAATATTAGCAATATTAATCCTAATGCTACATTAGATAAAGTCGCTATTGTTCTTGGAGAGGAAAACTTGTTAGTTCCACTTTTATATTCGTTACCTTCTAGTGTTGGGGCACTTAATATTACTATGGGTTATTCGAGTAAGAACAATCCCGTACAGATTTTGATTGCCAAATTGTTCAAAATGCATACGAATGCTTTGGCAAGAAATTCCAAAAGTTATGTGTTGTATTATAAAGATGTTTTGGATATTTTGACCCATCCCTTGGTTGAACCTTATGCAAAAACTAGTTCGTTAGTTGGCATCATCAATCAGAATAATTATACGTTTATTACACATCATAAATTGTTGGAATTGAATCCAAATCCCAGTGATTTGTTCCTTTTATTATTCAAAAAATGGGAAAATGGTTCGATGGCGGTTTTAGAAACAATTTCAAGTCTGTTGCTAACAATCAAAACTAATTTGAGTAACGACAATGAAGAAGAAAAAATCACCAAAGCTTTTGTTTATGCTATTTTCAAAGTCATAAACAAACTGATTAATTATTATTCACAGCATTTACATATCGATAAAATCGAAACACTTTATGCCATTTACAAACAAGTAATTGACCTGGCCGAAGTCTCTTTTGAAGGAGAGCCGTTAAACGGTTTGCAAATTATGGGTGTTTTAGAAAGTCGTGTTTTGGATTTTGAAACCGTGATTATCACATCGATGAACGAGGGAAAATTACCAGCTGGAAAATCGATGAATTCGTTTATTCCATATGATGTGAAAAGAGAATTGGGTTTGCCTACGTTCAAAGAAAAAGATGCGATTTATACCTATCATTTCTACCATTTATTGCAACGTGCCAAGACCATTTTTTTGATTTATAATACCGAAAGTGAAGGTTTGGATGCAGGCGAAAAAAGCCGATTCATTACCCAATTAGAAGTTGAAAAGCAGCCAAAACATACACTCACCCACGAAATTTACAATGCTGTCTTACCAGAAACGGCTTATCAGCCAATGATAATTCCAAAATCAGCAGCAGTAATGTTACGTCTAAAAGAGATTGCCGAGAATGGATTTTCACCATCAGCGTTGACGAGTTATATCAGGAATCCGATTCAGTTTTATTTCCAAAAGATTTTACGCATTAGCGAAGTGGAAGAAGTTGAGGAAAACATTGCTTTGAATACTTTAGGAACGATTATTCACGAAACCCTGAAAGTTTTGTACGAACCTTTTATTGGAAAGTTTTTGTCAGAAGATGCTATTTTAAATTGTTTCAAACTTTTGGATGATGAGGTTCTAAAACAATTTAAATTAGTTTATAAGGAAGGTGAAATAAAAAAAGGCAGGAATCTTTTAGCTTTTGAAGTGGCCAAACGCAATGTTTCCAATTTCTTGAAAGTGGAATTAGAAAGTATCAAAAACGGCGATGCCATAAAAATTCTGGCTTTGGAACAACGATTTGAGCGAATTTTGGAACATCCTAGTTTGCCATTTCCGATAAAAATTGGCGGTTCGGTTGACCGAATCGAAGAACATAATGGAAACATCCGAATTATCGATTATAAAACCGGAAAAGTAGAAAAGGCAAGCGTTGCCTTGAAATCTTGGAAGAACTTAACAGAGGAAATCAAAAACGATAAAATTATTCAGGTTTTGGCGTATGCTTTTATGTATGAAAAAGAATCAAAAGGACAGCCAATCGAAGCTGGAATCATCTCTTTTAAAAACTTGAAATCTGGGTTTTTACCATTTAATTTCAAAGAAGGTAAAGAAGAAAACAAGATAATTGATGAAGAAATTTTGTCTAATTATTTAGAGCAAATGGTTTTGTTGTTGAATGAAATTCTGGATGAAGAAACACCTTTTGAGGAGAAAGTTTAAATTCCTTTAAAAAATCCCAATAAAACTTTCTTCAATTCTTCTCGATTTTCAATATGACTCATATGTCCGTCGGGGAAAGTGACCAATTTTACGGCGGTGTTTTCAATTTGTTTCAAGCCGTCTTCGTAATTCAAAACGGGGTCTTTTTCCCCTAAAATCAACAATATTGGATATGTTGAGGAACGCAATAATGTTTCTCTATCTTTTCGGATTTTCATTCCTTCAAGCGAAGCAACAATTCCTTGTAATGGAGTTTTTAAAGCTTCAATTTTTACTTTTTCTATTTCAGCAATCATTTTTTCTCGATTTTCTTCGCTAAATAAATTAGAGATAGAAAGTCTTACGAATGTGGTATAATCTTTCTTCACTGCTTTTATCGCCCGATCTCGATTGGCTTTTCGTTCGTTGCTGTCCGCTTTGGAAGTCGAGTTTTGTAAAACCAAAGCTCTTACTTTTTCAGGATACAATTCAGCGAAAGCCAAAGCCACATAACCACCCATAGAATGTCCAACAAAAATCGCTTTCCGGATTCGTAGTTTTGATAAAACAGCGCACACTACTTCAGCATTTTCTTCCATAGAATGAACATAACCCAAACATCCCGTTTCGCCGTGACCCAATAAATCTAAGGTTATAACTCGGTATTTTTTGCTTAATTCTGGAACTAAATCCTGCCACATTGTTTGGTTTTCCAAAAAACCGTGAAGCAACACAACAGCATTGCCTTTTCCGGTATCGGAATAGGAGATTTTCGTGTTTTTGTAGAGGATTTGATTCATTTATTAGGCTTTGAAAAAATATTAAAAATTAAACCATTAAGAAATTAAGAAAATTAAGATTTGTAGAATTTCTTAATAAAACTTAATTTCTTAATGGTTCAAAAAGCAACAAAAAGAATGACTTAACTATTCATCAAACTCTCTATTTCCTCCACTTCAATCGGGATGTTTCGCATCAAGTTAAATGGATCTCCAGTTTCCTGAACTACAAGATTATCTTCTAATCTAATTCCGAAACCTTCTGCAGGAATATAAATTCCAGGTTCGACGGTAAAGACCATATTGGCTTTCATTGGCTCGGTCAGAATTCCGTAATCGTGCGTGTCTAATCCCATATGATGCGAGGTTCCGTGCATAAAATATTTTTTATAGGCAGGCCAATCCGGATTTTCGTTTTGAACATCGGCTTTGTCAATTAGTCCTAAATCAAGTAATTCAGAAGTCATTATTTTACCTACTTCGAATTGATATTGTTTCCAAAATGTTCCTGGAGTAAGCATTTTTGTTGCTTCATTTTTTACCCGTAAAACTGCATTGTAAACTGCTTTTTGTCTTTCGGTAAATTTCCCCGAAACAGGAATCATTCGAGTCATATCGCTCGAATAATTAGCATATTCGGCGGCAACGTCAAGTAAAACCAAATCTCCTGCTTTGCATTGTTGGTTGTTTTCGATGTAATGCAAAACATTGGCGTTGTTGCCCGAAGCAATAATGGGTGTGTAAGCAAAGCCTTTGGAACGATTTCGAACAAATTCGTGAATCAATTCGGCTTCGATTTCATATTCGGTAACATTTGGTTTCACGAATGACAATAATCTTCTAAACCCTTTTTCGGTGATGTCACAGGCATTTTGGATTAAATCCAATTCTTCCGTTTCTTTCACAGAGCGAATGCGTTGTAAAATAGGATTACTTTTGGCAACAGCGTGTGCCGGATATTTTTCTTTCCACCATTTTACAAAACGCGCTTCGCGGGTTTCGGTTTCTACACTGGCACGATAATGCTCGTTAGTGTTGATATAAATGGTGTCGCAATGCGTCATCATTTCGAATAGAACTTTTTCGAAATCCTGCAACCAATGCACAGTTTTGATTCCTGAAACTTCAAACGCTCGGTCTTTAGTTAGTTTTTCTCCTTCCCAAATTGCAATGTGTTCGCTGGTTTCTTTAAGAAACAACATTTCGCGTTGGTTTTCATAAGGCGCATCTGGAAAAAGCAACAAAATGCTTTCTTCCTGATCAACCCCACTTAAATAGAAAATATCGCGATGTTGTGCAAAGGGCAAAGTGCTATCGGCAGAAACCGGATAAATATCATTGGAATTGAAAACGGCTACGCTTTTTGGCTTCATTTGAGCCGTGAATTTGGAGCGATTTTTTATAAAAAGTTGTCGGTCAATTTGATGGTATTTCATAATAATTCTGTTTATACTTTTGATTACTCAAAAGTAGAAACTTTGGGAACAAAAATGGTAGAATATCCTATTTAATTTTTTAATAGTATAAAAAAATACCTATGGAATAATGATAATACTTTAAAATATAGACTCTTCAAAAAGCTTTGATTATTTATTCTATAATAAAAACAAGAATCATTATAAAATAGTTACGAAAAGGTTGTATTATCTTTCAAATAGCTGTATTTTTGAGGTACTTTAAAATAATTTATTCGAATTCTTATGGCAAAATCTACAATGTTGAAATCGTCGATAGCAAAAAAAGTGGCTATGGCGCTTTCAGGTCTTTTTCTGATTATGTTTCTATCGCTTCACTTTTTTATTAATATGGTTTCGGTGTTTAGCGCTGATTCTTTCAATGCGATGTCACATTTTATGGGTTATAATCCATTAATTCAGTTTGTTATGCAACCCGTTTTGGTTGCAGGTGTTGTTTTTCATTTCGTAATGGGAATGGTCTTAGAACTTAAAAATCGCAAAGCTAGACCAATAGCTTATGTGAAATACAATGGAGCAGCAAATGCTTCTTGGGCGTCTAGAAATATGATTATTTCTGGATTGGTAGTTTTGGCATTCATTGGACTACATTTTTATGATTTCTGGGTTCAAGAAATTGTTTATAAATATGTAGATGTTAATTCAATTGAACCCACCAGATATTTTGAAGAGTTGAATCATAAATTCGAAAGTCCAATTCGCACTGGTTTGTATTGTGTGGCTTTCTTATTATTGTCAGTACACTTATGGCACGGCTTTGGGTCTTCACTTCAATCAGTAGGATTTAGCAATAAATACTCTAGATTTTTACAAAAAGTAGGATATGCTTTTGCAATAGTAGTTCCTTTCGGGTTTATTTTTATTGCACTATTTCATCATTTTAATCAAATTTAATATTCAATTATAATGGCATTAGATTCAAAAGTTCCTAGTGGTCCAATTTCGGACAAATGGACAAATTATAAAGATCATATTAATTTAGTAAATCCGGCTAACAAGCGTAATATCGATATTATCGTAGTGGGTACTGGACTTGCTGGAGCTTCTGCTGCTGCAACATTGGCAGAATTAGGATATAACGTAAAAACATTTTGCTTTCAAGATTCTCCACGTCGCGCGCACTCGATTGCTGCTCAAGGAGGAATCAACGCAGCAAAAAACTATCAAGGAGATGGAGATTCTACTTTCCGTTTGTTTTATGACACTATAAAAGGAGGAGATTATCGTTCTCGTGAGGCTAACGTTCACCGTTTGGCCGAAGTTTCGACCAATATTATTGACCAATGTGTAATGCAAGGTGTACCATTGGCACGTGAATATGGTGGATTATTAGACAATCGTTCTTTTGGAGGAACATTGGTAGCCAGAACATTTTATGCCAAAGGACAAACCGGACAACAATTATTGTTAGGAGCTTATTCAGCAATGAACCGTCAAATTGGTCGTGGAAAAATAAAATCTCATACGCGCCACGAAATGCTAGATTTAGTATTAGTTGGTGGAAAAGCTCGTGGAATTATTGCTCGTAATTTAGTTACAGGCGAAATCGAAAGACATTCTGCTCACGCTGTTGTTATTGCTTCAGGAGGATACGGAAATGTATTTTTCCTTTCGACTTATGCAATGGGAAGTAATGCTACTGCAGCTTGGAAAATACACAAAAAAGGCGCTTATATTGCAAATCTTTGTTTCACACAAATTCACCCAACTTGTATTCCTGTTTCAGGAGATCACCAATCGAAATTGACTTTAATGTCAGAATCATTGCGTAACGACGGTCGTATTTGGGTTCCTGCAAAACTAGAAGATGCAAAAGCTATTCGTGAAGGAAAGAAAAGACCAGCCGATTTAAAAGAGGAAGAAAGAGACTATTACTTGGAAAGAAGATACCCATCTTTTGGAAATTTAGTGCCTCGTGATGTAGCTTCTCGTGCTGCAAAAGAAAGATGTGATGCCGGTTTTGGGGTAAACAAAACAGGAGAAGCAGTTTATTTAGACTTTGCTTCTGCGATACAACGTTACGGAAAAGAACAAGCATTTATAAAAGGGTTGGATGCCAATGATGCGAAATTAATCATCAAATTAGGAGCTGCGGCTGTTGCCAATAAATATGGTAACTTGTTCCAAATGTACGAGAAAATCGTTGACGAAGATCCTTATACAACTCCAATGATGATTTATCCAGCGGTGCATTACACAATGGGTGGAACTTGGGTTGATTATAACTTACAAACTACCATTCCGGGTTGTTTCTCTATTGGAGAATCTAATTTCTCGGATCACGGAGCCAATAGATTAGGTGCTTCGGCATTGATGCAAGGTTTGGCCGATGGATATTTTGTATTGCCTTATACAATAGGAGATTATTTAGCGCCAGATATTAAAACAGGAACAATTTCTACAGATTTACCTGAATTTGTTGAAGCTGAGAAGAAAGTGAAAGACCAAATCGAAAAATTCTTAACCAATAAAGGAACTCATTCTGTGGATTATTTCCATAAGAAATTAGGAAAAATTATGTGGGACAAAGTTGGAATGGCTCGAAATGCAAAAGGTTTAGCCGAAGCTATCGAAGAAATTGCTGCTTTAAGAGAAGAATTTCACAAAGATGTAAAAGTTCCTGGAACTGCGGATAGTTTCAATCAAGAATTAGAGAAAGCTGGTCGTGTTTCCGATTTCCTTGAACTAGGAGAATTGTTTGCCAAAGACGCTTTACACCGTAACGAATCTTGCGGAGGTCACTTCCGTGAAGAATACCAATCTGAAGAAGGAGAAGCGCAACGTGATGACGAAAACTTTGCTTATGTTGCTGCTTGGGAATACAAAGGGAAACCTAGCGATGCTGTTCTCCACAAAGAACCATTGGTATTTGAAAACATTAAATTAGTAACTCGTAGTTATAAATAGTAGGTTGAATAAGTCTTAATACTTAATTCATAATACTTAATACATTCTAAAAATGAAACTTACATTACAAATATGGCGTCAGAAAAATGCCAAAGCAGAAGGAAAAATTGTTGAATATCCTATAGACGGAATCGAGGAAGATATGTCTTTTCTTGAAATGTTGGATGTTCTTAATGAACAATTGATCAATAAAGGAGACGAACCTGTTGCTTTCGACCACGATTGTCGAGAAGGAATTTGCGGAACTTGTTCGTTGTTTATCAATGGAGAAGCGCACGGACCTGACAGAGGAATACCTACTTGTCAATTGCATATGAGAATGTTCAAAGATGGCGATACAATCTTTATTGAACCGTTTAGAGCTAAAGCTTTTCCAGTAATCAAGGATTTAGTGGTTGACAGAAGTGCTTTTGACAGAATTCAACACGCAGGTGGATTTATATCGGTTAATACTTCTGGAAATCCAGTGGATGCCAATACAATTCCAATTCCAAAACACGATGCTGACAGGGCTTTTGATGCCGCAACTTGTATTGGATGTGGCGCTTGTGTTGCCACTTGTAAAAATTCATCGGCGATGTTATTTGTTGCTGCCAAAGTTTCTCAATTTGCATTATTGCCTCAAGGAAGAGTGGAAGCAGCTGACCGAGTTTTGAATATGGTAAACCAAATGGATGCTGAAGGTTTCGGAAACTGTACCAATACTGGAGCTTGCGAAGTAGAATGCCCAAAAGGAATTTCTCTTGAAAATAT
The DNA here is from genome assembly GCA_022758945.1 of Lentimicrobium sp. GTDB lineage: Bacteria > Bacteroidota > Bacteroidia > Flavobacteriales > Flavobacteriaceae > Flavobacterium. Next base: position 8,207 of record JAEMQE010000289.1, read on the forward strand.
CGCTCGAATGAACAGAGAATATTTATCGGCAAGCTTGAAAGGATAAAATATTTTAAGAATATTTTAAAACGTCCCGAGAAATCGGGACGTTTTTTGTTATAATCTAAAACTTAATTTCCTTAATATCTTAATGGTTCAAAAATTTAAATTAATTTTATAAAATGAAAGTCGCCTTAATCCAATCTTCCTTAACTTGGGAAAACCCAACAGCCAACCGAAACCATTTCGAAGAAAAAATCAATGCCATTTCTGAACAAGTCGATTTGATTGTGCTTCCAGAAATGTTCTCAACGGGTTTCACGATGAATCCTGAGGTTGTTTTTGAAACAATAGAAGGTGAAACTGTTTTGTGGTTGCAATCATTAGCCAAAGCTAAGAATAGTGCGATTACGGGAAGTTTGGTCATTAAAGAAAACGATAATTTCTACAACAGATTGGTGTTTGTTTTTCCGTCAGGAGAAATAAAATTTTATGATAAACGACATTTATTTACCCTTGCTGGTGAAGATAAAGTCTATACTTCTGGAGAAAAAAAATTGATTGTAGAATATTTAGGTTGGAAAATTTGTCCATTGGTATGTTACGATTTACGTTTTCCGGTTTTTGCAAGAAATATTGAAGATTATGATGTACTAATTTATGTTGCCAATTGGCCAAAAGTACGAATCAATGCTTGGGATATTTTGCTCAAAGCTCGTTCGATCGAAAATATGTGTTATACTATTGGCGTGAATAGAATTGGTTTTGACAACAATAATTTTGAACATGTTGGTCATTCGCAAACAGTTGATTTTATTGGGAATTATGTTCTTGAACCGCAAGAAACCGAAGGTGTTTTCATTGTGGAATTAAACAAAGAAAAACTACTTGAAACCAGAAAAAAACTTGGATTTTTAAACGACAGAGATACTTTTGAACTAAAGTCCCATTGATGATTTAGGCTTCTTTTTTTTGTCAACTTTCTTTTTTGGTTCGGGAGTGTAAGGAATACTCACATCAAAAACTTGATCCACATCCCAATTAGCGCGAACATCTATTGCTTTCGAAAAATAAACCACTTCTTCGGCTTGTCGTTTTTCTAAATAATTCCCAGAATCCCATTCCTTATTTTTGTTGTCGTCATAAATCAACCGAAGCCAGAATAAGGCAGGTTCAACCAAATTAAATTCGATTTTAGTGTTGTTTTCGGAATATTCCGAGGCCAAAACATCTCCTTTTTCATTCGTCAATTGAACAATTACCGGAAAATGTTTTACGTTTTGTAAATTCACCGAAAGATTCCCGTAATCAGCAAAGTTCTTTGTAGTTAATTTATAAATAATTGTGTTATTCGATTTTCCCAAATAATCGGTAAATGCACCCGGCATAATCCTGAAAGTATATTTTTCAGAAGGCTCCTTTTTGAAATCAAAATACAGTTGTTGGTTAAAATCATCATATTCCATTTTAAAATCAACCGAAACGGAATCTTTATTGATGAGTTTTATTTTTGAATTGTCAAATTTAGTCAATGGTGTGGCGCTTTCCAATGTAAATTGCTCTCTGAAATTTAAAATGCCAGCTTGAACTGCACTAATATTCAAGGTGTCTTTTTTCTGATCTTTAATTTTAAAACGGAAGTTTGCTTGGTATTTGTCTTTGGTTACAGCTATTGCCAGCGAATCAACTTTCAAAGGTTTGTACCAAACTTGAAGCGAATCTTTTTTTGGAAACTTGGTAATAATTGTTGGCAGGATTTCGGTTCCATTTTTTAAAGTAATTTTCACATCATTTGATCTTCCTTCATAAGGCAAAATCAATTTGTTTCCTGAAGTCTGTATAGGCTTGTATGCTTTAAAAGGAATCACTTCCTTGAATAACTTCAATTCATAAGTTGTATCATTCGGAATGGTGATAAACTGCTTTTTAAATCCAATTTTATCCTTTTTGGGATTGAATTTATTATTGGAATTGTAATCTTTCATTGCCACCAAAAGATATTTCCCGGCTTTCAAATTCTCTAATTTAAAGGTTTTTAAACTATCCAATGTATTGGTGATATACCTCGGTGTTTCATTATAAACCACAGAATCCTTAAATTTATCATTCACATCATAAAGCATTACGGAAACAAATGATTCTACTTCCTTGTTATACGAATCTTTAACGCTTCCGCCAAGGGTCAAAGAGTCTATATGTTCACCAGTCGAAAACACATATTTGAACTGATTGTATGGATTTCCCTCATTATTATCTTCAATACTTTGCCCAAAATTGAAACTATAAGTGGTGTTGGGTTGTAACGTGTCGTTTATTTTTATAGTAAGGTATTTGCTTGTGGTAGTAGGCAAGATTAAAGGTTCATTCTTCATTGGTGGCGAAATAATCAATTGCTTTTTTAAGTCCTTCAGCTTGATATATTCATCAAAAGTTAATTTGATTTCGTTTCCTTTAAAATTGGTACTGAAATTCTTTGGGAAACTGATTTTCAAAACGGGCGCAAGAGTATCTTTCAAACCGCCAGTAATACTGCCTCTTTTGGCACAGCCAATCATTGCCAATACAAGCAGAAACAGAATATATTTAAA
>JAEMQE010000289.1:10873-14810 GCA_022758945.1 Lentimicrobium sp.
ATGTGCCATTGCCATACAAACAATGCTGATTTTTGCTCCGGGAATTTTCAATAATGCGTGCGAACAAGCTTCCAAAGTGGAGCCAGTCGTCATAACATCATCAATTAAAAGGAAATGTTTGTTGTGGTCTTTTTCGGTAAATGAAACATCAAAAATACTGTCGATTCCATCGCTTCGATGCAATAATGTTTTTTTGGACTGGGTTTTGGAATAAATATTTCGAACTAATAAATTTGGATTATAAGGAATATTCAAATTTTTTGATAGTGCTAATCCAAAATTTGTCACCTGATTGTAACCTCTTTCTCGAAGTTTCCTTTTATGCAACGGAACTGGAATAATTTCATCTACGGATTGGATTATTGCCGAATTTTTTAAATCTTCGGCGTACCATTCGCCAAGAACAGTTCCAATTTCTTCCTGTCCTTTGTATTTCAGGTTGTGAATTAATTCCTGTACAATTCCTTTTTTATGAAAATACAACAATGCAGATGTGTGTTCAACGGGGATTCTTCCGTAGAACTTTTTGAAAGCTTCATTTTCAGGATTCAAATGATGATTGGTCAGCGGAATGTTGTGTCGGCAAAGCGTGCAAATCACGTTTTCATTCGACAATAAAAACGAATGGCAACCAGCACAAACGGGAGGAAAAAATAGATTGATAATGTTTTTGAACATAAAAAGTCAATTTATTTATAAAAATAGGGAAATCAATGCTTCAAACTTCAAGAAATTCCTTTTTTTTAAGTTCACTTTTTATATTTTTGCATCATTATGGCAAAACAAGAAGATTTATTCAAAAATGTAGTTTCGCACGCAAAGGAATACGGATTTATTTTTCCGTCAAGCGAAATATACGATGGTTTAAGTGCAGTCTATGATTATGCACAAAACGGAGTAGAATTAAAAAAGAATATCCGCGAATATTGGTGGAAAGCGATGGTTCAAATGAACGATAATATCGTTGGACTTGACGCAGCAATATTGATGCACCCTACGACTTGGAAAGCTTCAGGTCACGTAGATGCTTTCAACGACCCGTTAATTGACAACAAAGATTCCAAAAAAAGATACCGTGCCGATGTTTTAATTGAGGATTATGCCGAAAAATTAAATCTGAAAGCAAAAAAAGAAATTGAAAAGGCCAAAGCACGTTTTGGAGATGATTTCAATGAACAAGAATTCATTACTACTAATACTAGAGTGGTAGAATATCTTGCTAAAGAAAGAGAAATTCTAGAAAGAATGGGGCGTTCTTTAGGAAACGGCGATTTAGAAGATGTAAAAGCATTAATCGAAGAACTTGAAATTGCTGATCCTGAAACAGGTTCTAGAAACTGGACCGAAGTACGTCAGTTTAACTTGATGTTCGGAACAAAACTTGGTGCTTCTGCTGATACTGCGATGGATTTATACTTGCGTCCAGAAACAGCTCAAGGTATTTTTGTCAACTTTTTGAACGTTCAAAAATCAGGAAGAATGAAAATTCCTTTTGGAATTGCACAAACCGGAAAAGCGTTTAGAAACGAAATCGTTGCGAGACAATTTATTTTCCGTATGCGGGAATTCGAACAAATGGAAATGCAATTTTTTGTAAAACCAGGCGAAGAAATGCAATGGTACGAACATTGGAAAACTGCTCGATTAAACTGGCATTTATCACTTGGTTTAGGAAAAGAAAATTACCGTTTTCATGATCACGAAAAATTAGCGCATTATGCCAATGCTGCTGCCGATATTGAGTTTAATTTCCCTTTTGGATTCAAGGAATTAGAAGGAATTCACTCTCGTACGGATTTTGATTTAAAAGCTCACGAAAAATTCTCGGGAAAAAAAATGCAATATTTTGACACCGAAACGAATGCAAATTATACGCCTTACGTAGTAGAAACTTCGGTAGGATTAGACAGAATGTTCTTGGCGGTTTTTGCGACTTCCTTGAAAGAAGAAACTTTGGAAGATGGTTCTACACGAACAGTTTTAAAATTGCCAGCAGTTTTAGCTCCAACGAAAGCAGCCGTTTTACCATTGGTAAAAAAAGATGGATTACCAGATATCGCGCACAAAATCATCGAAGATTTACGTTGGGACTTCAATGTAACTTATGACGAAAAAGATGCTGTTGGAAGACGTTACAGAAGACAAGATGCACTAGGAACACCTTTCTGTATCACGGTTGATCATCAAACTATAGAAGACCAAACGGTAACGATTCGTCACAGAGATACGATGAAACAAGATCGTGTTGCTATTGCGGACTTGAAATCAATTATCGAAAATGAAGTTTCGATGAAAAACTGGTTGATGAAAATGTAATCACGCATTCATTTATATGAAAAGGCTTCTCGATTTGAGAGGCCTTTTTTGTTTTAATCGGTTTTAAAGCAATTGCTTACTGCACTTTATCGGATTTATTTGCACTTTATTTTAATGTATTAACATTTGTTAATTAAATATTAACAACTTAAATGAAAAATGAGTTAAATGTTTATTTTTAGCTTGTTAAAAAAGCATTTTTTATTAAAAAGAGAAGCTTTAATTTAATTAGTTTCCCAAAACTACCTTAATTACTTAATATTTTAAAGTGTTACACTTTGAACGTCTAATGTTATGCCTAACAAATTAGGACAAAACATTGATGAATTACCCGTACATTATTATTGACGACGATCAAGAAAGTGTTTTGAAAACTAAAGCAATTGCTGATGGTTTTTCGGAGCTTGTCTTTGTGGCTTCGGCTAATAACTACACGGACGGTCTAAATCTTATATTAGAACACACTCCAAAATTAATTTTTCTCGAAATTGATCCTGTCAATAAAGAAAGTAATTTGTCATTGGCGCTTATCAATGAGCTTTATCGTTATTTGAAAGTAATTCCGAAAATTATTATTACTACTACTCAAAAAGATTTGGCTTTCGAAGCCATTCAATATGAAGTAGCCGATTATATGCTAAAACCACTGGCGCGAATTGACTTCATAAAATCAATTTTAAAAATAAAAAAAGCGATTGGTGAAGATGCTGTTTTTATGGTTCAAAAGCCAACTTTTAATGATCCTCAAGAAATTATAGAAGAACAGCCGCAATCTACTGATGATTTTCAAGAATCAATAGAAGAAGAAGTTCCAGTTCTCGATGAAGATGAAACACTAGAGCTTTTAGAAAAACAAATTACAGAAACTTTAGTACAACAAGTAGTTCCAATCACGGAGCAACCTCTACTATTATGTATCAAATCTTATGGTGATTATAGATATATTGATGCCAATGATATTTGTTATTTCCAGGCCGATAATAATTCAACTGACATTCACTTAAACAGTGGTGAAATGGTTACTGCTTTCAAAACACTGAAACATTTTGAAGGTATTTTGTCTTCTCCTTTTACCAGAATTCATAACAGTTATATCGTAAATCGCAATTACATTTCCAGAATTCATACCGGAAATGCGGTATGCTATATCAAAAACACCACTACAAAAATACCGTTTTCCAAATCTTATAAGGAAAATATAGACCTTATTATCTCAGACTTTGCCAATGGCAATTATTTGGAAATTTAAAAAATATCCATCCACCATGATTTGATGGTCATTCACTATCAAACGCATACATTCTACCACAAACGCCCATTTTTACTGCTTAAATCGAGATATGCTATGTAGTTTTACACCGTGTTATTGTGATAACCGCAATACATATAGCTAACGTAAAAAACGTATAACAATATAAAAAACCCCATATTATGAAAAAATCATTTTTAACAATTGGATTACTATCATTGGTAATGATATTAACCTCTTTTACTACACCTGAAACAACTAAGGTAACAGTAAACAATATTACAACTGTTGATGCAGTTGGTTCTGGAAGTACCGGAGGAAATGTAAGATTAGATGCAGTTGGTTCTGGAAGTACCGGAGGAAATGTAAGAT
>JAEMQE010000252.1 GCA_022758945.1 Lentimicrobium sp.
TTCTTTTTATTATTAATACCTCTATCATTCTTATTCTGCGAATTTATCGCCTTTTATCTAAATTTTACGCATAAAAAGTTTTTTTTGCCTTTTATTGCTTCAAATTATTAATTCCAAAAATTCATTCCGAAAAAATTGATAATCCATAATTAAAGTATCAAAAATCACAGAATCAATAATTGTATTATTTACAAACACCATCGATTTTTATACATAATTTGAATATATTTTATAAAAAATGAATTTTTTTCTTCTAAAACATTCAATATTTTATTATACCCTATAAAATTTTAGGGGTGATATTACTTTTTTACTTTTTTTATAATTTGTTCTGCCGCTACCCTTCCAGTTTCAGCACCTCCATTCATATAACCTTGAAAATCCACACTACAGTGTTCTCCAGCAAAATAAACTTCCCCAATTGGTTCGGCTGTATGAAGCATTTCATTGTTCCACTGTCCAGGTTTTGGACAAGTATAACTCGCTTTTACCCAAGGATAGGAAGACCAACTAGCAAAAACGTGTTTGTTAGAATAAGTGCTCTTTGAACCAGGAAATACTTGCTCCATCACACCTATATATTTGTCAATCTCATTTTCTGGTAAATCAGTTTTCCAAATATGATTTGGTGGTGCAGAAGGATTATTCACAGCAACTTTCGACAATCGTATTGATTCGTCACCACCAAAAAAACAACAATAAGCACCTTTGTTACTTTGAATTGTCTTTATGCTACTCGAATCCCAACCATCGTGAATGTCTTTATGAAATAAATAGCCATAAAACTTATTTTTCCCTTCACGCCAAGGTCTGTTTTCATAACCTAAAAACAATTTATTATTTTGTCCATAGCCCAATGATTGAATAGATTTTTTCTTTTCTGGAGTCATTTCCTTTAAATCAATTTTCACATCACGCAGCATCGTAAAAGGAAGGCAAAGTATCACAAATTCAGCCTGAACATCTTCTTTGTCTTTGAAAGAAAGATTGAATTTTCCGTCTTTGTTTGAAATGGCCGTTAGCATATATTTTGTCTCAATATCCGCTGCTACTCTTCCAGCTAAATGCTCAATTATTCTAGAATTCCCTTCTTTAATCCTGTATTTTTCATCACTATCTCCAAAGATTTTAAACCCTTCCGAAGTTTTTGTGTCCAACATATCAAGCATATTTATGGCCGATTGTTCCGATGTATCCAATCCAAATTCAGCCAAATAAGCAGCTGTTAGAATATCTTTCAACCATTGCTTACAACTCAATGTATTTATATAATCTTTCAAAGTCATTTTATCTAAAACCAAAGCCGCTGGCGTATCATAATCTTCACCCATACTATCGACATCTTTTGATAATTTTGGAACAATATTCTTGAATTCCTTAATTATTTCTGATTCAGAAATGTGTCTCCCATCAAAAAAGAAAGTTTCGTGAAGCAAACCAGCATCTTTAGATTCGGCATACATATCAACCAATTCTAATTCGAATTCTTTTGCCAAACTTAACATATCTTCGTGAGTAGAATCGATAAAATCTCCACCAAATTCTGGATGTATTCCCATTTGTAAAGCATCGTTATAATGAGTCAAAATACGACCTCCCAACCGATGACTTCCTTCATAAAGCGTAAATGGAACACCAGCTTTTTTCAAATGATGTGCTGCGTTCAAACCAGCAATTCCAGCACCAATTATTGCTACTTTTATTCCGTCAAGTGGAGTAGCTTTGTCTGAAATATTGAAATTTTCAGTATCCTTTTCCTTTTTACAACTCAATATTGAAGTACCAACAACGCCTGTAAGCAAACCAAATTTAGCAATATCAACTACAAATTTCCTTCTCGTAACCGCATCAGAGTTTTTAAATTCTACAATTTTATCTACTTCAATTTCCGGATTTTCATTCGAAAATTGAGCTGCTTTATAATTAAAAAGTAAATTTTGAAGCGTTTTTGATTTTGGTTTTTTCATAGTTTTTTTTTGTTTGGTTATCTATAGTAAATACACTTTATTCTATTCAATAATTATCGATTTCATATTCATAAACTCCTTAATTCCTATTTCGGATAATTCTCTTCCGTAACCTGATTTTTTTATTCCTCCAAAAGGAATTCGAGAATCTGAACGCACTAATGAATTGACAAAAACGTTACCTGCTTCAATTCTTCTGGCTAACTTATATGCCTTCTCTCTGTCTTCTGTCCAAATGGCCGAAGCTAGTCCGTATCGATGATTGTTAGCAATTGCAATCGCATCATTTTCGTCTTTTGCTCTAATTATTGTTGCCAATGGTCCAAAAGTTTCTTCCTGAAAAGCAATATTATTCGAATCTACAAAATCAATCAATGTCGGTTGAAAATTGCATTTATCCTGCTCTCCTCCTACTAGAATTTTAGCGCCTTGTTGCAAGGATTTTTCTAATTGTGAACTCAATGTATTTGCAAATTCCAGTTTAGCCAAAGGCCCCATATTGATTTCGTTTTGCAACGGATTCCCTTGATTTAAAGCATTAATTTTTTGGGCAAATAAATGAGCAAATTCATCACCAATTTTTTCGGTAACAATAAATCTTTTGGCACAAATACAAGCCTGACCTGCATTGAGCATTCGTGATTGGGTAGCAATAGTTGCTGCTTTTTCAATATCGGCATCGTCCAAAACGATAAAAGCATCGGAGCCTCCCAATTCCATAACCGTTTTTTTGATATGTTTTCCTGCCAATGAAGCTACCGATGAACCTGCCATTTCGCTTCCTGTCAAAGTAACACCACTCACAATATCTGAGGCAATTATGGATTCAACCTGACTTAAACTAATGGTAACTTGCTGAAACACTCCTTCTGGAAAACCAGCTTCCAAAAAAGCATTTTCAATAGCTTTGGCACAACCTTGCACGTTTGAAGCGTGTTTCAAAATCGTTACATTTCCAGCCATAACTGCTGGTGCTGCATAACGTAGAACTTGCCAAAAAGGATAATTCCAAGGCATCACAGCAAAAATAGCTCCCGATGGATCATAAACCGACATACTCTTAAAAGGCGTATCATAATAAACATCTTGCAACATTTGCTCAGCATTATCAGCATAGAAATCACAGTTTCCTGCTGATTTTTCAACCTCAGAAACACCTTCGGACAAGATTTTACCCATTTCATTGGTAATCAACAAGCCTAATTCTTCTTTTCTTGCTCGAAGAATATTGGCTAATTTCTTCATTTTGTCTGCTCTTTCTTGAAATGTAGAGTTGCGCCAATTTTTAAAAGCTTTTTCAGATAGTTCAATTTTTTGAGTTAATTGTTCATTGGTCAAAACTTCGTGCTCTGCAATTACTGCTTGAGAATATGGATTTACTGATTTGATTATCATTTTTATTTAATTTAAGTTTTAAAGTTTCTTTTAAAACATTTTTAATTCGTAATTCGTAATTTTTAATTCGTAATTCATTTAATACCAACCCACAGGATCCGTGTCTAAATTGATGTTGACTTGTTTAACTTCAAGGTAATTTTCTATTCCGTACAAGCCTAATTCCCGACCAGTTCCAGATTGTTTGTAACCACCCCAAGGCATTTCGTTGAACGTAGGATGATAGAAATTTACCCAGCCAATTCCTGCTCTTATTTTTGGCATCACGCGATGAACTCTTGTAACATCTTGGGTAAATAATCCGTAACCCAATCCGTATTCTGTGTCGTTTGCCATTGCAATTGCTTCATCTTCGGTTGAGAATTTTAGCAACGCTACAACGGGTCCAAAAATTTCTTCTCTGGCAATTCTCATATTTGGAGTTACGTTTGTAAAAATAGTGGGCTCAATAAAAAACCCTTTGCTATCATCTGTATTTCCTCCAAAAGCCAAGGTTGCTTCTCCTTTTCCGACTTCGATATAGGCTTTTACTTTGTCAAAATGGTTTTGAGAAACAATTGGTCCCATTGTGTTTTCAGCATTGGAACCATCGCCAACTTTGATGTTTTTTGCTCTTTCTACAAATTGTTTTACAAACTCATCATAAATAGTATCCTGAATCAAAATTCGAGAACCTGCTGTACAAACTTGCCCACTATTGGCGAAAGCCGCAAACAATCCCCAATCGATAGCCAAATCCATTTTGCAATCGTCAAAAATGACTACTGGATTTTTTCCGCCCAATTCTAAAGTTACTTTTTTAAGATTTTCGGCTGCAATTTTACCAATATATTTTCCGGTTGAAGTTCCTCCGGTAAAAGCTATTTTATCAATTTTGGTATTGCTGATTAAAGCGTTTCCTGCAATTGGACCGTCACCAGTTACGATATTGATCACTCCTTTTGGAATGGCTAATTCATCAATAAGTTTAGCCAAAAACAAAGCTGTCAATGGCGTTACTTCCGATGGTTTTAAAACTACCGTATTTCCTGCCGCAATTGCTGGTCCCAATTTCCAAGCGCACATCAAAAACGGAAAATTCCAAGGAATAATTTGTGCACAAACTCCAATCGCTTCTCTGGTAACATAACTGAAAGAATTACCAGGAACATTCATTGTTTCTCCGTGAATTTTAGTCGCTAAACCTGCGTAAAACTCAAAACAAGAAGCGGCATCATCAATATCAAATTCCGCTTCACGAATTGGTTTTCCATTGTTTTCTACTTCTAATTTCACAAAAGCATCAAAATTCTCCCTGATTTTTCCAGCAATTGCAAATAATATTTTCTGACGATCTTGTGCCGTTTTGCTTTTCCATTCTTCACCATTAAAAGCCGCTCTTGCAGCATCGACAGCAATATTTACATCTTCGATTTGTGCTTCCGGAACGGTAGCTATCACTTCTTTTGTGGCAGGATTTAGTATGTTTCTGGTTTTATTTGAAACAGAATCTACAAATGCTCCGTTGATATACATTTTATACATAATATTATTATTTAGAAGCCCATCCCCAACCCTTCCCGAAGGGAAGGGAGCCGAAATAGGCAAAAGATTTTACATTATATTTCAATATTTTCATATTAATCTCGTTCGAATTTCCCCCTTTGGGGGTTAGGGGGCGTATATCTGAATTAAATTGGGTGACAAATAAATAGTCACCGACTGTCCAATAATTTTTGTCAATGCCACAGAGGAATCTTCGGTTTTGATAATTTTTTGTCCTGAAGCCGTAACCAATTTGTATTTTCGATGATTACCCACAAAAATCACGTCTTCAATTGTTGCCGTTAAAGAGATATCAGTCACAGTATTAAAAGAAACATTTTCGGGTCTTATAAACAAAACAGATTCTTTTCTATCGATTTTATGTTCAAATCCAAAAGTTTTATCTTCGAAAGTAAACGAAGACGTATTTTCAGTTTTCACGGGAATTAAGTTGGCTTCGCCTATAAAACCGGCAACAAATTTTGTTTTTGGATGATTGTACAAAGTCTGACTATCGGACAATTGTTCGATAATTCCTTGGTTCATCACCGCAATTCTGTCGGACATTGTTAAAGCTTCCTCTTGATCGTGCGTCACATAAACAAAGGTTTTATTTAAATCCTTATGCAATTGTTTCAATTCAAATTGCATTTGTTTTCTTAGTTTCAAATCCAAAGCACCGAGTGGTTCGTCCAATAATAGAATTTCAGGGTCAGGCGCAATCGCTCTGGCAATGGCAACTCTTTGTTGTTGTCCACCAGACATTTCAAAAGGTTTTCTGGTTTTAAAAGCTTCCATTTGAACCAATTCTAGCATTTCATCAACTCGTTTATTAATCTCGGATTTACTCAATTTTTTTTGGTGCAAACCAAAAGCAATGTTTTCTTCCACGTTCAAATGGGGAAACAAAGCATAATTTTGAAAAACCGTATTGACGTTCCTTTTATAAGGAGGCAAATTCGTAATATCCTGTTTATTGAGTAAAACCTGACCACTGTCAGGCATTTCAAAACCGGCAATCATTCGCAAAGTGGTCGTTTTCCCGCATCCACTTGGCCCTAAAATAGTCAAGAATTCACCATCCATAATTTCTAAGTCCAAATTATTGACGATATGCGAACTCCCGAATGATTTATTTATGGCTTTTAATTCTAATTTACTCATTCTTCTAATTTTCTTTATTAAATTTTAACGACATAAAAATGGCGATTGATGAAACCAAAAACACCAATGTTGCCACAGCATTTACTTCGGGTGTTATTCCACGTCGCATCATTCCGTATATTTCGATTGGTAATGTGTTTTCTCTTGAAATCAAGAAAAAAGTAACTGGAATTTCGTCCATCGAAAGTACCAAAGACAATAAAACCGCTCCGATAATGGCTGTTTTTATATTAGGCAAAATCACCTTAAAAAAAGCCTGCAACGGACTTGCTCCCAAATCGAAAGCTGCCATTTCCAAATATGGATCTAATTTTTTGAAACGAGCCAAGATTTGCGTAATCATAATTGCAATCAAAAAGGTCGTGTGTCCAATTAAAACCGCAGTTAATGACAATGGAATTCCCAACATTGGAAAAAAGCTCAACATCGCCACACCAGTAACAATTCCAGGTAATGTTATGGGTAATAATATAACTTTCAATAATAAACTTTTCCCAAAATAATTGTATTTATGCAAAGCATAAGCCGATGGAATTCCAATAAGTAATGCTGCAATAGTACTTGAAATAGCGATGAAAAAACTAATTCGAACCGCCTGCATCATTGATTTATTATTGAATAATTTTACGTACCAATCCAATGAATAATGTTCGATAGGAAAGGAACTTACCGACTCTTTATTGAAGGAAAACCAAATAATAATGAGTATCGGGAAATACAAAAACCACAACACCGAAAATGCCGAAAACGAGATGATAAAGGATCTAACTTTTTTCATATTTATTGTGTTTCGTGTTTTTTCTCATAGCGCGATGAGAATTCCAATAATAGAAAAACCAAAACCAACAAAACCACTCCAACGGCCGAACCTAAAGGTTTGTCATTCGATGTTCCAAATAAATTTTGGACTATATTCGAGATAAACAAAGTATTTGGTCCACCCAAAAGTGAGGCTGCAAGGAAATCGCCCAAAGTCAAAACCAAAGCTAATGTTCCTCCCGAAATGACTCCGGGTAAGATTAAAGGAAAAATCACTTTCCAGAATGTTTTCCAGGAATTAGCTCCCAAGTCTTTACTGGCTTCGACCAATGATTTGGATATTTGCTCAAAAGAAGTGTAAATTGGAATACAAACAAATGGCAAAAAGATATAAATCAAACACAGAATCACCGAAAAATCGGAATACAAAACAAAGCGCAAGGGCTTGTCGATTATTCCCAAATTCATTAGCGATGAATTGAAAATTCCTTGTTCTCCCAAAATGATTTTCCAAGCATACGCTCTCACAATGTAAGACATCCAAAAAGGTAAAACAATCAGCGTATAATAGAATGATTTGTGTTTCTGTACTTTGAAAGCAATAAAATAAGCCAATGGTAAACTTAATAAAATACAAGCCAAAGCGACGATTATAGCATAAATAAAGGTTCTTGTCAAGGTTTCGTAATACAACGGATTGGTAAATATTTTGATATACGAATCCAAATTGTAATGATAAATCACTTTGCCAAAATCATCAGTTGTCAAAACACTTTGCGTCAAAATAAAGAAATATGGCATTACCAAAAACAGGAACAACCACAGTAAAAGTGGCGTTAGTAAGATGTATTTGTTTGCTTTTTTCATTTTAATCTTTTAGTACTTTTAATAAATATCAAAAACTGCCGTAACCATTCGTTTTGTGATTTGGCCGTCTTTCAAGGTTTCTGATAAAATCAATTTTTGTGCAGTTTCATTATCTAAAACTTCGTCCATCGAACGAATATCGCCGCACGGAACATTATTTTTTTTCAAGTCTGCTAATAGTGTTGCACTATCAAATTTCGAAAATGCTTCTGCCAATATTTTTCCCAATTCCTTTCGATTTTGAACTCGCAAAGCATTGGTTTTAAACAAATCTGAAGCGTCATCCTGAGCTTGTCGAAGGACTAAATTCAGGCATTTGCACAGCAATGCAAATTGTTTGTCGTTCCCAACAGCAAGCACAATTGCTTTTCTGTCATTAGTATAAAATGTTTCTCCATAAGGAGCAATATTCGGATGCAAACTTCCCATTCTTTGAGGAATTTCACCACCCATTAAATAGTTTGTCGCCTGATTTGCCAATGACGAAAGGGCTGCATTATATAACGAAATATGAGCTATTGAACCCAAACCTGTTTTGGTCCGTTGCAATAAAGCTACCAAAATCGCCTCTTTCAATTGATGCGCAGCTAAAACATCTATCAATGCGATTGGCATTTTTAATGGAACACCATCTGCTTCTCCATTGATGAACATAAAACCGGCTTCAGCTTGAAGCACCACATCAAAAGCCGGAGTTTCATCATCAATCCCGTAACCACTAATTTGAGCATAAATCAGTTTTGGAAATTTCTTGCGCAAAGCGACTGCATCCAATCCTAATTGTTTGGCTGATGAAGGTTTAAAATTAGAAATCACAACATCTGCCGAAGCGATATGATGTAACACCATTTCTAGATCATCAGCCTTTTTTAAATCTGCCCAAATAATAGTTTTGTTGTAATTCACACTACTATAATAGGCCGACTGTGTATTTTGACTTTCAGATTCCAAACGCCAACTGCGCGTTACATCTCCATTATTTGAAGGATTTTCAACTTTTAGAACATTCGCACCGAGTTCAGCGAAGAACATTCCAACAGCTGGACCAGCCAAAACTCCGGCAAGTTCAACTACTTTTAAATCAGCAAATAATTCTTGTTTATTCATTTTTAAATTCCCTAGAAAACAAAACTGCAAGGTTTTAAAAAGCCAAACCTATAAGGTTTTAAAAACCTTATAGGTTTAATTATCATATTACTTATTGATTTTTTACTTCGCTCCAGATTTCGTTGTAACGCTTTCTATTTTTAACAGGCTGCCAGAAATTCAATGTTTTAAACATTGAATCCATACTTGCTACGTCCATTAATTTTTGCGTTTCTGGAGTCAAAAGCGCATTTGCTTCTGGATTTGAAACATAATATTGGGTGAATTCAGCCACTTGAGCCATCACTTTTGGAGAAGAAACATAGTCCAACCAAAGTTGCGCCAACTGTTTGTTTTTAGCATCTTTTACAATCATCAAACGGTCAATCCAACCCGTTGCTCCTTCTTTTGGAATCACCGATTTGATATTCATTCCTTGTTTGTTCAAATTAGCTGGAGTCAAAGGCCAACCCACAGCAGCAACAATTTCTTTGTTTTTGAATAAATTGTCTAATTCTCCTGCTGAAGCCCAGTTTTTACGAACTTGAGGTTTCATTGCAACTAATTTTGCTTTACAGGCAGCCAGTTGTTCTTCGGTCATATTGTACAAAACCGATTGATCTGTTTTGTCATAACCCAACATTTGAGCAGCTAAATAAATTGTCGAAATATCATCGTACAACGCGATTTTTCCTTTGTATTTTGGATCCATAAACAACTCCCAAGAAGTTGGTGCTTCCTTAATCACATCGGCATCATAGATTAAATAATCTGGCCCCCAAGTGAATGGCATTCCATAAGTTTTACCATCTTTGTGAACATCTTTCATTCCTACAAGAACCGGAGAAAGTGTTTTCCATGCTGCAATTTGAGTTTCATCAATTGGTTCAACCAAACCTGATTCAACAATATAACCCGCAACATCAGAAGAAGGTGTGATTACATCATAACTTGAGCCTCCACCACTTTGTAATTTAGAAACCAATTCATCCGATGAACCAAAATAAGTTCCTTTGACAGTAACTCCATATTTTTCTTCAAATGCTTTGGTAAACGAAGCATCGGCGTAACCTTCCCAAGCTAAAATATTTAAAGTTGAACCTTTTAATGCCGCTAAATCTACTGTTTTAGTTTCTTCCGTTTTTTTGCCACAGCTTGACACAAAGCCAGCAATTACTAGTAATGATACTACGATTTTTTTCATTTGTTTTTGGTTTATTAGTTATAGTTAATAGAAAAATAATTAGTGATTTTCGCTTAATTTAGTATTTGGATCCAAAGGCCAATACATCAATACCGAACAATTTCCGCTTCGTGGATCGTCTAAATAATCGAATAATGGTTCCACCAAAATGAATCCACATTTGGTTTGAGCCGTTACCGTTGGATCTATAATTTCGCCTTTGATTAATTTGTCACAATATTCGGCGATGGTCATTTGGTCTTTCACTTTGTCAAATCCAATAGGCATTCCGGCGGTCATTTGCCCTTTAGTTCCCATTGCTCTAGCCACTTCCTGACGTGCATTATAGATTTCTCTTCCAATGCCTTTTCCTTGATAATCAGGATGAACAGAAACATCTAAACCGTACAACCATTCGGCTTTTGGGTCGTGCGTTCCCAACCATAAATTATCGGAAATCTCCAAGAAAGTATGATGTCCTTTATGGTAATTTTGCATCAAAGTTGTTGTGGCTGCAATAACTCTATCGCCATCTAAAACAATCATTTGTCCTTCTGGAAAAATCTCAATATGGCGTTTGTATTGCGCTTCGGTCATTAGTTCTTCAACTGATAAGGTTGGAAAAACAATTTTTTGAAGTTCCGCCTCTTGTTTAGCATATTCTGGCGTGGCAGTTTGTAAAATGTACTTGCCTAAAATTTCTTTTTTCATAGTGTTTTATTTCAGACCTGACAGGTTTCAAAAACCTGTCAGGTCTAGTTGATATTACATTCCTCCGTAACTGATTAATTTTAATTCCAAATATTCTTTCAATCCTTCGGAACCGGATTCGTGACCAATTCCGCTACTTTTTATTCCTACGAAAGGCAATTCTGTTCCGTGAGCAGCCCATTCGTTAATTCCTACCATTCCGAATTCCAGATTTTCAGCATAGAAATTAGCAGTTTTAATGTGATTGGTAAACACATAAGAAGCCAAACCATATTCGGTGTCATTTGCCCATTCCAGTACTTGTTCTTTGGTATCGAAAGGAATCACAATCATCAAAGGACCAAACATTTCAGTTTTGATAAAAGCTTGAGTTTGTCTGGCTTCAATCAATGCCGGATGAACGAAAAACCCTTTTTCCGAAGCTTCTCCTCCAATATGAATTGTTGCTCCTTCGCTTTTTGCTTTTTCGAGCATTGCCAAGGAATGTTTTTGCTGCGTTTTATTAATTAACGGCCCAACAAAATCAATATCGCCGCCATTAATTCCAGTTTTTAATTTCGAAATATCTTCTTTTACAACCGAAACAAATTGGTTGAAAATATCTGAATGCACATAAAAACGTTGCGGAGAAACACAAACCTGACCACAATTTCTTAGTTTGGCAACAATTGCCTGATGTGCAATTGCTTCGACATCTACATCTTTTTCGATAATTACCGGAGCATTCCCACCCAATTCAAGCGACAATTTGGTTGATGTTTTGGATGCGCCATCCATCAGAATTTTTCCAACTCTTGTACTTCCTGTAAAACTAATTTTTTTCAATAATGGGTTTTCAATCATCTCAGTTCCTGTAGAAATAGGTTCCGTGTTGATTAAGTTGAAAACTCCTTTTGGAATTCCGGCTTCGTGCAATGCTTTTGCCATATTAAAACTGGACAAAGGCGTAAATTCAGAACCTCTCATCACCACACTACAACCCGCTGCCAAAGCAGCTGCAACTGCACGCGCAGGATTATAAGCTGGGAAATTCCAAGCCGTAATCACTCCAACGACTCCTAACGGCTGATAAATAACCATAGAACGTTTGTCGATTCTGCTTGACGGAATCACTCTTCCGTAACTGCGTTTTCCTTCTTCGGCGTACCATTCAAAAAGGTTGGCTGAAACCTGCCATTCTCCTCGAGATTCTAGCATTGGTTTTCCTGTTTCCAACGATGTTTCTTTGGCGAAAGCCTCAGCATTGACACGCATATAATCGGCTGCTTTTTTTAGAATTTCGGCTCTAAAATAAGGAGTTGTATTTTTCCAGGTTTTGAAAGAAGCATCGGCTGCGTCAATTGCTTTTTTACAATCATCGGCATTTCCGAAAGGAACTTTATCTAAAATTTCTTCGGTAGAAGGGCTTTGCAAATCCCAAGTTTTGCCATCAATTGCATCGCACCATTCTCCGTTTATATATTGTTTTCTCATTTTTGTTTTTTAAAAATTGTACGCTGATAAAACGGATTCGCTACCGCGAAAACGCAGATTATTACGGATTTTAAAATTTATGATATCACTTCCTTAATAGTTTCTTCCAAAATTGCCAAGCCTTTTTCCAAGATTTCGTCTTCGATAAATAAAGGACTTAATATTCGGATACAATTTCCGTAGGTTCCGGAAGTGATTACAATCAAACCTTTTGCAAGACATTTATCCACAATGGCTTTTGTTGAAACACCATCAGGAATTCCTGTTGTTGGATTGAAAAATTCAATAGCCATCATCGCTCCCAAACCACGAACATCAGTAATGTTTTTAGGATATTTCGCCATTAATTGGTTGAACTTTTCACGAACTACTTTGCCCACTTTTTCACCAGCGGCATTGATATTGTTTTTTTGCATATAATTAATGCTTGCCAACGAAGCCACACAGCTCAAAGGTCCGCCCAGGTAAGTTCCACCAATGAGTCCTGGTTTTATAGCATCCATAATTTCCGCTTTACCAATTACAGCACCAATTGGCATTCCGCCACCCATAGATTTTGCCCAAGTGGACAAATCCGGAGTCACTTCATAATGCTCATAAGCTGCCCATTTTCCGGTACGACCGAAACCAGATTGCACCTCATCAAAAATCAATAAAATATTATTTTCGGTACAAAATTTACGTAAATACTGCACATATTTTTTAGAAGCAACGGTAAATCCACCTTCTCCTTGTACCAATTCCATTATGATTGCAGCCGTTTGAGTTATCGAAACCGTTGATGAAAAAGTTTTGTGTAACTTCATAATCATCAAATCATCGAATTCATCTTGTGTCATTCTTTTGTTCATTGACGGCTTGTAATACGGATATTCCAAACGATACACTTCGGGAGCATAAGGTCCGGCGCCTTCTTTGTATTTCACGTTGGATGTCAAGGTCATTGCCATCATCGTACGCCCGTGAAATGAACCGTCATAACAAATAATTCCAGCTTTTCCTGTTACGGCACGAGCAATTTTAATGGCATTTTCTACCGATTCTGCTCCAGATAATGTCAGCATTGCTTTTGTAGCCTCTCCGTGAGGAAGTATTTCACACAATTTTTCGGTTAAGTCCAGATATTGCTCGTAGACAGAAACGTTGAATGAAGCGTGTATGAATTTATCGGCTTGATTTTTTATGGCCTCAATAATTTCTGGCACTCCATGACCAGCGTTATTTACACCAATTCCACCAGCAAAATCAATTAATTCTCTACCATCGGCGTCAATGATTATGGCACCTTTGGCAGATTGAATGCTGGATGGATTGAAGATTCCCAAAGCGTTTGGCACGCTTTTTTTTCTTCTTTCGTATAATTTGTCTGTATTATTCATTGTTTTTGCTTGATAATTTTGCTAATTCTAAATCGGGTTGTGAAATTTTATAAATTTTCATATACATATTGGTTTTGGTATCAAAAACACCGTCCAAAACGTGTATTTTTTCACCAATCAATTCATTGAGATGTTCCATATCTCGGCACATTACATTCGCTTCAATATCAAAATCTCCAGACACCAACGCCAAAAAACTTATTTCCGGCAGTTTTGTCAATTCTTCAAAAATTGAGTTCATAAACGTTTTTGGCTTGACCGAAATTAAGACGCTTGCATAAGCATTGAATCCAATTTTATTGGGGTCAATCCTACCAATTATTTTTAAGGTTCCATCTTCAACCAAATTGATAAAACGGTGGCGAATTGTACTAACTGCCACATTAATTTCTTTCGAAATTTCAGTAAAAGACATTCTTCCGTCTTTTTGAAGCAGTTTCAATATTTGATAATCTAATTCGTCGTCGAGTGCACTCATTTCTTAAAAGGTTTTGGGTTTTGGGTATTGGGTTTTGGGTATCTTTACTAATACCTAGGACCTAATACCCAATACCTAATTTATATTTTAATTCTCCGTTTATCCAGGTTTCACTGGCTTCAACGTCAGAAACATTTTCTAATTCAAAAGGGTTTTTATCCAAAACAATAAAATCAGCAAATTTCCCTTTGGAAAGAGTTCCTTTTATATGTCCTAAATTATCAGCAATGGCACTTCCGAGCGTGTAGGCTTTCAACGCTTGCTGGAAAGTGATTTTTTGGCTTTCGCCAATGACAAAACCATCGGCTGCTTTTCGTGTTACTGCGGTTTCCATATTCACCCAAGGATTTATTTCTTTCACCACAGGGCCATCGGTTGATAATGCCAAATTTATTCCGCTATTCAAAACGGTTTTGCACGGATAAACCACATCTAATAATTCGTCTGGCAATGTACTTTTGAAGTTATTTGCCAGTTCGTAAATGAAAATCGGCTGCATTGCGGCAGTCATATTCATCATCTGAAAATCCTTTATATTTTCATTGGATAAAAATCCAACGTGTTCAATTCTGTGTTTTAAAGTGTTGTCGATTTTGAATAAATCACGATACACTTTCAAAGTCAAATCGACTGCCTGATGACCAATGGCGTGTGTTGCCACTGAAAATCCTTTGTCAACCGCTTCTTTAGCAGTTTTATAGAATTTATCGTAATCCAAACGCAAAACGCCTTTGTAACCATCGGTATTTTTGTAAGGAACATTCAAAT
>JAEMQE010000192.1:0-11400 GCA_022758945.1 Lentimicrobium sp.
TTTACAAAACTTCCTTTTTTGGTGTTAAAGGCCAGACTTTTAGCAAAGGTTTTCAAACGAACGTCGGTTTTCCAGCCTTTATCCGTGTATTCTATATTCGTTTTTAAAGACGCTATTTGAAAATAAAACAACTTGTTCCCTTTTTGATTTTCCGAAATAAAGTTGACATTTTTTAAGATAACCTCATCAATAGAAGTGGTGGTTTCACTTTTTGTTTTATTCTTTTTCGGCTTGAATATATTAGAATTAGTGATTCCGTTTTTGTCTTTATACAAATCAATCGTAGCGTCATTTATGACAATTTTATGGATATTGACTTCTTTTTTTAATAAACTCAAAACGTTCAGACGCACTTCAATTTCACCAGCTTTCAGCACCGGACGCTTATGAATGGCAAACAAACTGTCTTTCAGTTCTACGTCTTTTAAAACTACGGTAAAATTTGGGAATCCTATCAAGAACTTGTATCCAATGTCACCAATTTTGGCTTCTCCCAGAATATTATCATTGATTTGGGTATTAATTTTTTTGACTATTTCAGTTTTATTACTTTCAAAATAAATACGCAAGCCTATCGCACTCACGAGTATTAAGGATAGTAATCCAATAAAGAAATACCCAATTATTTTGAAGATTTTTTTAAACCTGTTGGTCTTAATAACCCTTTTGACTTTGTTGTAATGCTCTTCCATTTTTTTAGTATTTACATCATTATAAAGATACTAAAATCTTATATGTATTAAAAATTTAATTCAGAACAAACTATCGATGTGGTTTTGTATAAAAAACCACCTCTTTTTCCATCTTTTGATATTTAAAAAAACAAAAAAAACCTGTGAATCAAAAGATTTACAGGTTTTTTATATTAAAAAAGTGGAGAAGATGGGACTCGAACCCACGACTTCTTGCCTGCCAGGCAAGCACTCTAACCAGCTGAGCTACATCCCCAAAATTGTAGCGCAAATATAACATATAAATAAAGCACAAAGCAAATTTTGAAAAAAAATCATATGCTTCCCTTAATATTTTTAACTTTACATCAAAATTTGTGAAATGACAACTCAAAATCAAAACGGCCAACTAATCACAACAATCGAAAACAAAATCGCAACCCTTGAATTTGGGCATCCTGCGAGCAATTCTTTTCCAAGTGATTTACTTGACCGCTTGACAAATGAACTCAATAATTTAAGCAATAACCCTAATGTTTCGGTGATTGTTTTAAAAAGCAGTGGCTCGGGAGCTTTTTGTGCCGGAGCTTCTTTTGATGAACTTATAGCAGTTTCAAATCTAGAAGAAGCCACAAAATTCTTTTCGGGATTTGCTAATGTGTTGAATGCAATGCGCAATTGTTCGAAAATAATCATTGGAAGAATTCACGGAAAAGCTGTTGGTGGCGGAGTGGGAATTGCTGCCGCTTGCGATTATGCTTTGGCAACAAATGAAAGCGCTATAAAATTATCCGAATTAGCAATAGGAATTGGCCCCTTTGTCATAGAACCAGCCGTAACCAGAAAAATAGGAAAAAATGCTATGGCCAAAATGACTTTGGAAACAGAATGGAAAACAGCCTTTTGGGCAAATCAAAAAGGGCTTTATGCCAAAGTATTTGAAACCACAACCGAATTAGATATTGAAATCAAGGCTTTCGCCAATAAACTAGCCAGTTACAATCCCGAAGCCTTAGCCGAAATGAAAAAAGTCTTTTGGGAAGGAACTGAAAATTGGTCGACTTTGCTTTATGAAAGAGCCGAAATTTCGGGAAAATTAGTGCTTTCTGATTTTTCCAGAAAAGCAATAAGTCAATTTAAAAAATAAAAAAAATGAGCTACCTCATCTTGCCCTTTCTGCAAGTAAATGTTGCAGAAAAAATAAAGAGCGCACCGGACAGCAGTTATCAAATAGGAGTCCTCATAGGTTCGTTTCTCCCTTTTGTTTTATTAGTAGGAGTTGCCTATTGGATGTATTATCGTGCGAAAAAAAGAAGCGAAAAGGAGTAGATGTATTAAATTTGCATTCAAATAAAATAAAATGAGCAAAATCAGAATTACAAAACAGTTTGGTTTCGAAACCGGTCACGCCTTGTACGGCTATGATGGGAAATGCAAAAACGTGCATGGCCACAGTTATAAATTGTCGGTTACGGTAATTGGAACTCCCATAAATGACGTAAATAATGTGAAAAATGGGATGGTGATTGATTTTACGGATTTAAAAAAAATTGTAAAAGAAGAAATCGTCGATCAGTTTGACCACGCCACAGTTTTCAACGAAAATACACCTCATATCGAATTGGCAAAAGAATTAAAATCTCGCGGACATCACGTGATTTTAGTCGATTACCAACCCACAAGTGAAAATATGGTAGTCGATTTTTCTAAAAGAATCATCAGCCGATTACCCGAAAATATTGATCTTTTTTCCTTAAAATTGCAAGAAACAGAATCTTCTTTTGCAGAATGGTTTGCAAGTGATAATTTGTAATTCAAAATCCCTACTTTAGCTTTATGCAAATCACTCCCAACAAAAAAATATATTTCGCTTCTGACCAGCATTTTGGAGCGCCAACCCCTGAATTGAGTTTTCCAAGGGAACAAAAATTTGTGGCTTGGCTCGACGAAATCAAAGGAGATGCCGAAGCTATTTTTCTGTTAGGCGATTTATTTGATTTCTGGTTCGAATATAAAACCGTCGTTCCCAAAGGTTTTGTCCGGGTTTTAGGAAAATTGGCCGAAATTCGTGATAGCGGAATTCCCATATATTTCTTTGTGGGCAACCACGATTTATGGATGGACGATTATTTCGAAAAAGTATTGAATATTCCCATTTACCGCGAAAATCAGGAATATGTTTTTGGAGATAAAACCTTCCTCATTGGCCACGGCGACGGAAAAGGTCCAGGCGATATGGGTTACAAACGAATGAAAAAAGTGTTCACAAATCCTTTTTCAAAATGGCTTTTTCGATGGCTTCATCCTGATATTGGCGTGCGATTGGGGCATTATCTTTCCGTGAAAAACAAACTGATTTCTGGTGATGAAGACGTGAAATTCCTTGGCGAAGAAAACGAATGGCTCATTCTTTATTCCAAAAGAAAACTGGAAACCAAACATTACAATTACCTCGTTTTTGGCCACCGTCATTTACCCTTAAAAGTCACTGTTGGTGAAAACTCCGAGTATATAAATCTGGGCGATTGGATTGGTTATTTTACGTACGGTGTTTTTGATGGAGAGACTTTTGAAATAAAGAAGTTTGAGTAATTCAAAAAAAGCAATGTCTCCAAACGAAAATAAATTAGACAATCCTATTTGGCATTCCTTATCTGAAACGCATAAGGATTTCGCCATTGATTATGGGACAATAAAATTCTATCATCCTGATTATTGTCCTTTTGGTGGTTTTACTAAAGTCGAAAACACGGCAAACCCTATTGCTGAATATGCTGAATTAACCAACCACTTTTATATTATTGGCGAAAAACCAAACGTCCCGACTAACCTAAAATTGGAAGGTGAATTGATTTGCCTGCAAATGATTATTTACGACAAAATAGACCTTGCCATTGAGGAAGAAATTGTGTTATTGGAAGAAAATCATTTAGAAGATTTATTGGGTTTAGTCAAAATCGTTTATCCTGAATATTTCAAAAAGAAAACGGCTGAACTGGGCAATTATTATGGGATTTTCAAAAATAATCAACTCGTTGCCATAACGGGTGAACGGATGAATATGAATGAATTCACCGAAGTAAGCGCCGTGATTACGCATCCTGATCATACTGGAAAAGGCTATGCAAAACAATTAATAACACACGCAGTTAACGCAATAATTGATACTAAAAACATACCTTTTTTACATGTTTCAGAAGCTAATTTTGGAGCCATCAAATTATATAAAAAGTTGGGTTTTCAAACCCGAAGAAAAATTAGTATTTGGAATATCACCAAGTAAGTGCAACAAAACTTGTGCTAAAACAAGAACCCTAATTATTGAATCTTCTTTCCTTTCAAAAACAAAAGCGACACCCAATAAACCCCAACAGCAACAGGAACTGCCGTCAGTAACCAACCTCCAAATCCACAAAGCAATTCAAAAGAAAGATGGCTCAAGGTTTGGAAAAAACTGCTTTGAAAAGAACTGATAATTTCTTCGACAGTATGATGATTTCGAGGAACCGAAAAGATAAATTCTCCCACTCGTATAAATGGAATTATCATTAGAATCTGAATGGGCCACATCAAATAACTGAGTGAAATCATTAGAGGCAAATTCAATTTTCTTTTCAGTGAAACCGTTGTAATCATAAAAGTGCTAACACCAAGAATTGGTATCGTCGAAATCAATCCCGATACAATGAAACTTTGGCTTAATTCCTTTGGGGTTAGCCCTTGCTTTAAAAGTGCCGTAGTTTTCTCTTTTACTTTATTAAATTTCGCTTTCAATTATTTATGGTTTTCGTGTTCTTCCATATCTTTTTGCAAATCCAGCGTTCTAAATCCAGGCAATTTAATTCCCGTAAAAATTACGATTAAAAGCGTCATACTTCCACCAAAAACAACTGCAGTAACGGTTCCCATCAATTTTGCTGTCAACCCACTTTCGAAAGCACCCAATTCATTGGAAGAACCTACAAATATCGAATTTACTGCCGCCACACGACCTCGCATATGATCGGGTGTTTGAAGTTGCAAAATCGTTTGACGAATCACCACCGAAAAACCATCGGTAACTCCACTCATAAACAAAGCAAAAACCGATAACCAAAACCAAGTGGAAAGTCCAAAAACAATGATACATACACCAAAGCCAAAAATAGCCCCCAAAAGCTTAATCCCCGCATTTTTATAAAAAGGCAAATGAGTCGAAACAAACATCGTCAACAAAGCACCAACTGCCGGAGCAGCTCTTAAAACTCCAAAACCTTCGGGGCCAACTTTCAAAATATCTTGAGCAAAAATAGGCAGAAGGGCAACTGCTCCTCCAAAAAGAACTGCCACCATATCAAGCGTTAAAGCTCCTAAAATAGATTTATTAGTGTAAACAAATTTCACGCCTTCCTTCAAACTTTCCATTATAGGTTCGCCAATTTTTGGATTTAAAATAGGCTTTTTGGAAATCTGTGTCAAAATCAATAAGGCAAAAACGGAACAGGCAAAAATAGAACACATCGACCAATGCACTCCTATCCACGTAATCGAAAAACCAGCTACGGCAGGCCCAACAACTGAACCAATTTGCCAAACGGAACTGCTCCAAGTGGCGGCATTGGGATAGATACTTTTAGGCACAATCAATGATAAAAGCGAAAAGATGGTTGGTCCTAAAAAAGCTCTTACCAATCCGCCAATAAACACCAAGAAATAAATAGAATACAAAATAGTTTCGGTAGACCAATCACTTACTATCCTGGGCCAAGTCAATAAAAACAACCCAAAACTAATGATTGAAAAACCCAGAATACATTTCAAAAGCATTCCTTTTTTCTCCTTTTGGTCCACAATGTGACCGGCGAACAATGCCATTGCAATTGCCGGAACCACCTCCATTAATCCAATTATTCCTAACGAAAGAGCACTTTTGGTTAAACTATATACTTGCCATTCTATAATTATAAATTGCATCGACCAGGCAAAAACCATCGCAAATCGCAACAATAAAAACACATTGAATTCTTTATAACGCAAAGCTGCGTAAGGATCTTTTTTCTTCGTACTCATATAATTATTCTACTTAATATCTTTCAATCGCAACTGGATGGAAACTTTCCCGTTCCATTCATTTTCATCAATGCAATATACTGCATCAAATGGTTTTTTATTGGTTACCAATTCCATTTTATTGCCCAATCCAAAACCAATGGCGGCTATTCCTTCAGAGTTATTTTGGCGTACAAAAAGTTTTAAATGTTCTTCTTCGGCTCCTAGTTTTTGGGCATAACCCGTGTCTATAACGTTTTTTGTCAGGAAAACAGGCGTCATGTTTTGTGGTCCAAAAGGCTCAAATTGTCGGAGAATCCGCATCAGTTTTGGAGTAATATCAGAGAAATTTATTTCCGCATCAATCGAAATTTCTGGAGTTAGTGAATCGGGATGTATGGTTTCTTCGACCACTTTTTCGAATGCGTCTTTAAAAAGTTGATAATTTTCTTCCAATAAAGTCATTCCTGCTGCATACATATGTCCGCCAAATTGTTCTAAATGTTCCGAACAAGCTTCTAATGCATTATAAACGTCAAATCCTTTGACAGAGCGTGCCGAAGCTGCATATTTATCGCCACTTTTTGTAAAAACCAAGGTTGGTCTATAATAAGTTTCTATCAATCTCGAAGCAACAATTCCTATCACGCCTTTGTGCCAATCTTCCTGAAAAACTACCGATGTAAAACGTTTTTCTTCGTTATTTTCTATAATTTGATTAAGTGCTTCTTTGGTAATTTGCTTGTCTAAATCTTTTCTTTCCGTATTATAAGCTTCAATTTCAGATGCAAATTGTTGCGCTTGCTCAAAGTCAAATTCCGTCAATAATTCCACCGCGTGATTGCCGTGTTTGATTCGTCCCGCCGCATTAATTCTGGGTGCGATGATAAAAACAACATCGGTAATATCTAAAGTTTGTTTTTTTATTTGATGAATCAAGGCTTTAAATCCTGGTCTCGGATCAGAGTTAATAACTTGCAATCCAAAATAAGCCAAAATTCGGTTTTCACCCGTCATTGGAACAATATCGGCAGCAATCGCAGTGGCAACCAAATCCAAATAAGAAGTCAAATCTTCGATGGTTTGATTTCGGTTTTCGCCCAATGCCTGAATCAATTTGAAACCAATGCCACAACCGCATAATTCATCATAAGGATAAGTACAATCGTCTCGTTTTGGATCCAAAACCGCAATTGCTTCGGGTAAAAATTCTCCCGGTCTGTGGTGATCACATATTATAAAATCGATATTTCTCTCTTTGGCGTACCCCACGTGATTGATAGATTTTATGCCACAATCCAAAGCAATAATCAGCGAAAAACCATTGTCGTCAGCATAATCAATTCCCTTGAAAGAAATACCATACCCTTCGTCATAACGATCGGGAATATAAGTAGCAACGTTAGGATAATACGTTTTCAAATAAGACGAAACCAATGAAACTGCCGTTGTTCCATCCACATCATAATCGCCAAAAACGAGAATATTTTCCTGGTTTTCAATCGCCAATTCAATGCGTTCGACTGCTTTGTCCATATCTTTCATCAAGTACGGATTGTGCAAATCTTCTAAAGTGGGACGGAAAAATTGTCTGGCTTCTTCATAAGTTTCAACCCCGCGTTGCACCAGAAGTGTTGCCACAAATTCCTCAACATTCAAAGCCTGCGCCAAATGTTTTACTTTTCCTTCGGAAGGTTTTGGTTTAAGATTCCAGCGCATATTGATTACGAATTGAGAATTACGAATTCAGATTTAGTATATAAAAATCAAATTTAGTTTAAAAATATTATAATTTCATTTTTAAATTAGAACAATTCAATTACAAGAAATTGGAGTATTATTTATTACTTTTGACTTCAATTATTTTAAATAAAATTAAACTAAAATGCAAATTCAAGGACAAATTGTTGACATCCAAAACAAACGCATTTATACCGGCGAAGTCACTGTCGAAAACGGGAAAATCATCTCGATTATCGAAAAGAATCACAACATAAAAAACTATATTCTTCCAGGATTTATCGATTCCCACATTCATATCGAAAGTTCGATGCTCGTTCCTTCTGAATTTGCAAAAATTGCTGTGCTCCACGGAACCGTTGCCACAATTTCCGATCCGCACGAAATTGCGAATGTATTGGGAACGGCTGGAGTTTATTATATGATTGAAAATGGTAAAAAAGTGCCGTTGAAATTCCATTTTGGTGCACCTTCTTGTGTTCCTGCTACCAATTTTGAAACTGCTGGAGCTATTATCAATTCGGAAGGAATTAAGGAATTAATGGCTTCACCTGACATTTATTATTTGGCGGAAATGATGAATTATCCCGGCGTTTTATTCGACGATGCAGAAGTTTTAAAGAAAATTGAATGGGCAAAATATTTTGACAAACCTGTTGATGGTCACGCTCCAGGATTGCGAGGCGAACCCATAAAAAAATATATTTCAGCAGGAATTACAACTGACCACGAATGCTTCACTTTTGAAGAAGCCGAAGAGAAATTATCACTCGGAATGAAAGTACTCATTCGCGAAGGAAGTGCTGCCAAAAACTTCGAAGCACTCATCGATTTACTTCCTGAAAACTACGAGAATATGATGTTTTGCTCCGACGACAAACATCCTGACGATTTGATTGTAGGTCACATCAACTTGCTTTGTGCTCGGGCTGTTGCCAAAGGAATTGACGTTTTCAAAATCTTGCAAGCCGCTTGTGTGAATCCCGTAAATCATTACAAAATGAACGTGGGATTATTGAAAGAAAAAGATGCTGCCGACTTTATCGTGGTCGAAGATTTAGTTGATTTTAAAGTAAAACAAACTTATATAAACGGAGAATTAGTCGCCAAAAATGGCGAATCTTTTGTGAAACACATTCCATTTGAAACACCTAATAATTTCAACATTACCTCCAAAGAAATCAGCGATTTTGCCATTTCGGGAAAAGGTTCTAAAATTAGAGTAATCGAAGCTTTGGAAGGACAATTAATCACCAATAAAATTCATCATAAATCACTAATCGTTGATGGGAAAATAATTTCGGACACGGAAAATGATATTCTAAAAATGGCTGTTGTTAATCGTTATGAAAATACAACCCGAGGCGAAGCCGAACTGAGCGAAGCTAAACCCGCAGTTGCTTTTATTAAGAATTTTGGATTGAAAAAAGGAGCGATTGCTAGTTCAGTAGCACACGATTGTCATAATATTGTGGTCGTGGGAACTTCTGACGAGGAGATTTGCAATGCCGTCAATCTTATAATCGAAAACAGAGGCGGAGTTTGTGCCGTGAATGGTTCCGAAAATAAAATGTTACCCTTGCCTGTTGCCGGAATTATGAGCGACAAAAATGGCTGGGAAACCGGAAAATTATATCAAGAAATTGATGCAATGGCAAAGGAGTTGGGTAGTAATTTGAAAGCGCCTTTTATGACACTTTCGTTTATGGCTTTACTCGTTATTCCCGATTTGAAATTATCCGACAAAGGATTGTTTAGCGGCAATACTTTTTCGTTTGTGGACTTGGAAGTGGAAGATTAGCCACAAAGACGCTAAGGCGCAAAGGTTTTAGTTTTGTCATTTCGACCAACGGGAGAAATCACATAAAGAGAGCAATTAATGAGATTTCTCCCGTTGGTCGAAATGACAAGGTATTTAAGATTTCAAAGCCAAAGCTTCTCCTTCAAATTGAATTCCTTCCCATCCTAATTTTATAAAATTGCGAATGTTTTGGTGATTGGTTCCTTCTGGATCTCCCAATACTTCTTCAAAATAATACCCTCCAAAACAAGCTAAAGTTTCAGCTTGGGACAAGTTTTGCAATTGGGCAAAAGCAAATAATTTGCAAGAACCGGAGTTTTGTCGTGCTTCATTGTGTTGTGTTCCATTACTAAAAGCCGTTGGAGTAAAATCGTAATATTCTTCAATAACGGCAATGGTTTCTGGAAAAGTAATCGAGTTTGGAGTTTGTTTTAATTTTTGTAGAAAAGAGGTAATGGTCATTATGCAATTTATTATTCTGATTGTTTTTTATTCTCTTTAACTGACATTTTCCCACCAACCACAACCACAATTTCTCCTTTTGGCGGTTTGTTTTCGAAATGCGTCAACACTTCACGAACGGTTCCTCTAACATTTTCTTCATGTAATTTTGATAATTCACGCGAAACGCAAAGTTGACGGTCTTCGCCAAAATAAGTAATATATTCGGCTAAAGTTTTTACTAATTTATGCGGTGAAACATACAAAATCATTGTGCGGGTTTCTTCGGCAAGTGCCAAATATCGGGTTTGTCTTCCTTTTTTTTCAGGCAAGAATCCTTCGAAAACGAATTTGTCATTTGGCAAACCGCTATTGACCAAGGCCGGTACAAAAGCCGTTGCGCCAGGCAAACATTCCACATCAATTTTGTTTTCGACACAAGCCCGAGTGAGCAAAAATCCGGGGTCGGAAATTGCCGGTGTTCCCGCATCCGAAATCAAGGCGATAGTTTCTCCAGCTTTTAAACGCGAGATTAAATTCTCGACCGTTTTGTGTTCGTTGTGCATATGATGGCTGTGCATATGCGTGCCAATCTCGAAATGTTTCAGCAATTTTCCGCTAGTTCGTGTGTCTTCGGCGAGAATCAAATCGACTTCTTTGAGAATACGAATGGCTCGTAAAGTCATGTCTTCGAGGTTGCCTATTGGAGTTGGAACAATATATAATTTACCCATTTAAGCAAATTTTTTCTCGATAATTTCGATGAAACGTTGCGCGTAATCCTCTTTTCCTTCCCAACTATTGTAATCTGGTTTTACCATATCTTCAATAAAATTCTGGGCTTCATCAAAACTATCGTAAGTAATTAATTGGTTTAAAACGCGGTTATAATCTTCATCGCTGTTACCAAAAAGATGTTTTACAAACGCAATTCTATCATTCAAATCAATATTAATTCCTTTTGAAAGTTTTTCGTTTAGGGAAACCGTTTTGGTTTCAATATCCTTTGGATCAAGTTCAATTTTAGCAAGAAGTTCTTTTTCTTCTTCTTGAATATCTGTTACAATTGGAAGATCGAAAGCTATTGGAATTGGGATTTCTTCAATTTGATCCGCTCTGACAAATAAAGTTTCTTTATAATCTCCGCCCAATAAATCCATAAAAGAAATCTGAACTTCTTCGGGTTTGTTTTGGATTTCTTCCTCTACTATTTCTTCCTTTTCCACTTCGTCTAATTCAAAGGCAGGTTGAAACCCAGTAATATCCAATTCTATTGGTTCTTCCTCTGGTATTTCTTCCTCTTCCCCCTCTTCGTCAGGTTCTGTCTCGTTAAATTCAACTTCGGTTGCTGGAGTACTTTCATCTTCTGCAATTTCATCTTCATCAGTTTCTTGGTCAACAACAACTTCTTCTTCGATAATTTCTTCTTCAGCAACTATTTCTATTTTTGTCATCGCTGGCTTAACCTCTGACAAATGATTTTCTTCAAAAAACTGTTTCATTTTTGCTACAACTTCAGCTTGACCAATAGTTGGTTTTGCTCCTTCAAAATGTTCTTCAACAAATTGTAAAATTGCCAATTTTTCATACAATCTTCTTGTTTCAATACATAATTGATTGATGTCAGATTTGTTTTTAATTTGCAATACTCTGTGTGCAATGCTCATTAAGTCGGCTTCCAATTTTTTCTTCATAACTTTTGAAATTATAGTGAGTAAG
>JAEMQE010000192.1:11500-14680 GCA_022758945.1 Lentimicrobium sp.
TTTTTAAAGGCAGAAAAATACAAAATGTTTCTCGAAAATACAGTAAATCATAAAGAACAATTTGGTTGGATCGAAGTTATTTGCGGTTCGATGTTTTCGGGCAAAACCGAAGAACTCATTCGCAGACTCAAAAGAGCGCAATTTGCCAAACAAAAAGTAGAAATTTTCAAACCCACTATTGATACGCGTTATCACGACGAAATGGTCGTGTCGCACGATGCCAATGAAATTCGCTCCACGCCAGTTCCAGCCGCTGCAAATATTGCTATTTTGGCACAAGGTTGCGATGTGGTTGGTATTGATGAAGCCCAGTTTTTTGATGACGAAATCGTAAAAATTTGCAATGATTTGGCAAACCAAGGTATTCGCGTCATTGTTGCCGGATTAGATATGGATTTCAAAGGCAATCCCTTTGGCCCAATGCCAGCATTAATGGCTACTGCCGAATATGTAACCAAAGTACACGCCGTTTGTACTCGCACAGGAAATTTGGCGAACTACAGTTTTAGAAAAACTGACAACGACAAACTCGTGATGCTTGGCGAAACCGAAGAATACGAACCTTTAAGTCGCGCTGCCTATTTTTATGCGATGAAGAAGGATGATGAGAAATAATTTGTTTTAAAATAGAAAACCGTTTCGGAGTTTTACAATTAATAATATCACTCTGTTTTATTACAATTATTAAAACTTTCAATGATAATGTTATTTTGATTTGTTAAATTGTCTATAGATGTTTTTTCGTTAAATTCTTGAGAATATGTAACAATCATAATACGTTCATTAAATAAACAAACATTTATATAAGAAATACTGTATATAAATTGTTCTTTTATTTTCATCTTAAAAATCACTAAAAAAATTTTTTGACGAAATAAACCCGAAATTTCAATAATGACTCCAACATAATTTTTAGCTTCAATAAAAACTCGAAAATAAATACTATTCCATTTCTATTTTTTATAACTTTGAAATAAACTAAATTATAATGGACTTACAAACAAGAAAAATATCATTTGTTCAAGAATTTCTTTCTATTCAAAGCGAAGAGGTTATTTCTCGCTTGGAAAAATATTTAAAAAAAGAAAAAATCACAATGGAGGAAAAGGCTTTTCAACCGATGACCATTGAAGAATTAAATCGAAGAATTGATCAATCGGAACAAGATTCCATCAATGGAAGACTTACGGAATCAAAAGATTTACTGAAAGAAATAAAAAAATGGGGTTAACAATTTACTGGACCGATTTTTCAGAAAAAGAACTACAAAATATTTTTTCGTATTACCAAGAAAAAGCGAGTATTCGGGTAGCGACAGAAATAACTGAAGGAATTGTGAACGAAACAGACGTTCTTGAAAATAATCCTTATGTTGGACAAATCGAAGAATCTTTGAGCGATAGAACAAAAGAGTTTCGGTGTCTGATTTACAGTAATTACAAAATTATATATTGGATAAATCTAGATAAGAACCAAATAGAAATTTGGGATGTTTTCGATTGTCGGCAAGAGCTTTTAAAAATTAAAAGAACAAAATAATGTGTTTGACAATTTTTAAATCTTCTCCTAAAAAACTTTATCTATGAAAAACCTCGAAAAAATCCTGCACGCCAAAAGGTTTGGGGATAGCACCAAAGGCATAATTGACAATGTTTCAATCGATAGTCGCTCTTTGCAAAACAATAAAAACACTTTGTTTTTCGCATTAGTTGGACCAAATAATGATGCTCACATTTATATTTCAGCCTTGATTGAAAAAGGAGTGCATAACTTTGTCGTTACCCACATTCCAGAAGGATTTTCAGACAAAGCTGCTTTTTTAGTTGTCGAAAATACACTGGATGCTTTACAACAATTTGCAGCTCATCATCGCAGTCTTTTTAAATTTCCTGTTATCGGGTTGACGGGAAGTAACGGGAAAACAATTGTAAAAGAATGGTTAAACTTTCTTTTAAGTCCTGATTTTAATATTATTCGAAGTCCTAAAAGCTACAACTCACAAGTGGGTGTTCCATTGTCAGTAATTTCTATTAACGATAAGCACAATCTGGGCATTTTTGAAGCGGGAATCTCGAAAATGAACGAGATGGAAAAATTGGAAACCATCATCCGACCAACTATTGGAATCATCACAAATATTGGTTCGGCTCACGATGAAGGTTTTGAAGATTTGGAGAAAAAAATCAAGGAAAAACTAAAACTTTTCAAACATTCGAAACTAATTATTTACCAAAAAAATAAAGCTGTTGATACGCTGATTGAATCCAAAATAAAAGCATTTTCCTGGAGTTACAGCGATGAAACTGCCGATGTTTTTGTGGTAAAAAAAGAAGTTTTAGACAAAACAAATATACAAATTCGATATGGTAAAGACATTTTTGAAGTGCAAATTCCTTTTCAGGACGAAGCTTCTGTTGAAAATGCCATTACTTGTTTGATGGTTTTGTTGAGTTTCAAATACGATAAAAAAACAATTCAAAACCGAATGAAGTGGCTTTATCCTGTTGAAATGCGTTTGAAAGTCAAAACTGGAATCAACAACACCACACTAATTGACGACAGTTACAGTTCCGATTTTCAGTCGTTGAAAATTGCTTTGGATTTTCTGGAAAGTCAAAAACAATACAAAAACAAAACGCTAATTCTTTCGGATATTTTCCAAAGCGGTTTGTCAAACGAAGAATTATATACGAAAGTCGCCCAATTAATTAAAAACAACAAAATCAATCGGGTTATTGGTATTGGCGAAACCATTTCGGCATATAAACACAAGTTTAAAAACTGTATCACCTTTAAAAACACCGCCGACTTCTTTTTAAATTTCAACTATTTGAATTTTATCAATGAAACTATTTTGATAAAAGGAGCGAGACATTTTCAATTTGAAGAAATAGTTGCCGCATTAGAGGAGAAAACCCACGAAACTGTGCTGGAAATCAACCTCAACGCCATCAGTCACAATCTGAATTTCTATAAATCAAAACTAAAACCAACTACTAAAATGATGGTTATGGTTAAAGCTTTTGGGTATGGAAGTGGTGGATTTGAAATTGCCAAACTGCTTGAACATCATAAAGTAGATTATTTGGGTGTGGCTTTCGCCGATGAAGGAATTTCGTTGAAAAATGCTGGAATTACTTTGCCAATAATGGTTTTAAATCCAGAAACTACGAGTTTTTC
>JAEMQE010000152.1:0-1225 GCA_022758945.1 Lentimicrobium sp.
AGTGAAAAGCCCGGAGCAAAAAAAGTAAAAGTTTCCTGTTCTAAAAAAGCGACCAACTGAAGCTCTTTTTAGGACTTTGGAAACTTTACTTTTTTGCGAGGACTTGTAACGAAAAGCGGGAGATGGCTTCTTATAATAAAACGCCTTAAAATACTGTTAATTCTTCGGCTGACATCTTGTCAGATTGATTCAAATAATTGTAACTTTGCATTCTTATTAAAAACACACTTTTGAAAGTGACTATGGAAAAGATTATTGAAGAAAGCAAGCAAGGCGAAAGCCTTGTTTTAGATTATAAACCGGAGAATACCAAGAAACTCTTTATCGAAAGTTACGGCTGTGCGATGAATTTTTCAGATAGTGAAATCGTAGCTTCCATCCTATCGTCAAACGGATATAATACCACGCAAATCCTTGAAGAAGCTGATTTGGTTTTGGTCAATACCTGTTCGATTCGGGACAAAGCAGAACAAACAATCCGAAAACGCTTGGAGAAATACAATGCGGTAAAACGCATTAATCCGAAGATGAAAGTTGGAGTTTTGGGTTGTATGGCAGAACGTTTGAAAAGTCAGTTTCTGGAGGAAGAAAAAATTGTTGACCTCGTTGTGGGTCCTGATGCTTACAAGGATTTACCTAATTTATTGGCAGAAGTCGAAGAAGGTCGCGATGCGATTAACGTGATTTTGTCGAAAGACGAAACTTACGGTGATATTTCACCTGTTCGATTGAATTCGAATGGCGTTTCGGCTTTTGTTTCCATTACTCGTGGATGCGATAATATGTGTACGTTTTGCGTGGTGCCTTTTACCCGTGGTCGTGAACGAAGTCGTGAACCGCAAAGCATTATGAAGGAAATTCAGGATTTGTGGGACAAAGGTTTTAAGGAAATTACGCTTTTGGGACAGAATGTGGATAGTTATTTATGGTATGGCGGCGGATTGAAAAAAGATTTTGTCAATGCTTCCGAAATGCAAAAAGTAACGGCGGTTGATTTTGATCAATTACTCGAAATGGTGGCTATAGGTTTTCCGAAAATGCGCATTCGGTTTTCAACTTCAAATCCGCAAGATATGCACGAAAGTGTGTTGCACGTGATTGCGAAACATTCGAATATTTGCAACCATATTCACTTGCCGGTTCAATCTGGAAGCAACAGAATCCTCAAGGAAATGAACCGTTTGCACACTCGGGAGCAGTATATGACTTTGATTGATAAAATCAG
>JAEMQE010000152.1:1325-14447 GCA_022758945.1 Lentimicrobium sp.
GATTTTGTGAATGTGAAAATCACGAGTTGCACCAGCGGAACGTTGATTGGCGAAGCGGTTAGTTTGAGTGAGATGAATTAGAAAAGTTTGCCACGAATTTCACGAATTAGCACGAATTTCTTTTTTAATTTAAAAAAAATTTATAAACTATTGAATTATTGAAATCAGTAGCAAAAAACAATAAATATGGAGTTATATAAAAAAGAAGAGTATTACAAAATCATAGGCTTATGTATGGAAATTCATAGAGTTTTAGGCGGCGGATTGTCTGAAATTATATACAAAGACGCTTTGGAAATCGAATTCAAGATTAACAACATCCCTTATGAAAGAGAAAAACCATATTCATTAATTTATAAAGGATATCCCATTTCACATAAATACTATGCGGATTTTGTAGTTTATGATGAGATTATTTTTGAAGTAAAAGCTTTAAAAGAAATTATAAATGATCATCTTACCCAAACATTAAATTATATGGTTTTAGCAGAAAGTCAAATTGGTATAATTGCAAACTT
This sequence comes from Lentimicrobium sp., assembly GCA_022758945.1. Taxonomy (GTDB): domain Bacteria; phylum Bacteroidota; class Bacteroidia; order Flavobacteriales; family Flavobacteriaceae; genus Flavobacterium. Next base: position 1,844 of record JAEMQE010000152.1, read on the forward strand.
TAATATTAAAACACTTCAACACAAAAGAGTTGTTATTTAAATTTCAAAAATAGCTACAACTATGAAAAAATTCGTGAAATTCGTGAAATTCGTGGCAAAAAATAATTTGTGTTAAACAAAAAAATATGGAAACAGTTCAATCAATAAAACAACGATTTGAGATTATTGGGAATGACCCGAAACTCAATCGTGCGATAGAAAAAGCCATTCAAGTGGCACCAACTGATATTTCGGTGTTAGTTGTAGGTGAAAGTGGTGTTGGAAAAGAAAGCATTCCGAAAATCATTCATACACTTTCACACAGGAAACACGGAAAATATATCGCCGTAAACTGTGGCGCCATTCCGGAAGGAACGATTGACAGCGAGCTTTTTGGCCACGAAAAAGGTTCTTTTACAGGTGCAACAGGAACTCGTGAAGGCTATTTTGAAGTTGCCGATGGCGGAACCATTTTCCTTGATGAAGTGGGCGAATTGCCTTTGACAACTCAAGTAAGATTGCTTCGTGTGCTTGAAAATGGTGAATTTATAAAAGTAGGTTCTTCGCAAGTGCAAAAAACCAATGTTCGGATTGTGGCTGCCACCAATGTCAACTTGTTTGACGCAATTGAAAAAGGGAAATTCCGTGAAGATTTGTATTATAGATTGAGCACAGTGGACATTACTTTGCCGCCTTTGCGAGACAGAAAAGACGATATTCATTTACTATTCAGAAAATTTGCTGCTGATTTTGCTCAAAAATATAAAATGCCTCCAATCAAATTAGACGAAAATGCAGTTCAGTTATTGCAAAAATTTCGCTGGAGCGGAAACATTCGACAGTTGCGAAATGTAGCGGAACAAATTTCGGTTTTAGAAACCAATCGCGACATAAACGCAACAACTTTGCAATCCTATTTGCCTTCGGAAGCGAGCAATTTGCCTTCGGTTATAAAGGACAAAAAAAGCAAAAATGATTTTAGTACCGAAAGAGAAATTCTGTACAAAGTACTTTTTGATATGAAAAGTGACTTGAATGATTTGAAGAAATTAACCTTGGAATTGATGCAAAACGGCGTCACAAAAGTTCAAGAGACAAATTCAAATCTAATCAAAAAAATATATGGTTCCAATGAAGATGACAGTGAAATAGAATTTGAAGAAGAACCAAAAACAGGCGTAATCACAGCTCAAAACAACGAAAATAGTTACCAAGAACAAGAAGATAATTATCAATTTGCCGAAACTGTCGAGGAAGAAGAAATTCTGAAATTAGAGCAAAGAGAAATTGAAATGATCAAAAAATCTTTGGATAAAAACAAAGGAAAACGAAAAGCTGCCGCCGATGAATTAGGGATTTCCGAAAGGACATTGTATCGAAAAATAAAACAGTTTGATCTTTAAAAATTGAATATCTTTGACCCGAGCACTAGCGAACTGGCGCTCACTTTTTTAAAAATAAAATGAAGCACTTACACTATATCATTGCTCTCACACTACTTTTTACCTTCAGTGCCTGTTCGGTTTATAACTTCACAGGAACTGGTAAAATTGATGCAAAAACTTTTCAGGTAAATTATTTTCCAAATAATGCTGAATTAATTGAGCCAGGAATTGACCGAACTTTTACCTTAACATTACAAGATATTATCCAAAATCAAACCAACCTAAATATGGTGAAAAATGGTGGTGATTTAACATACGAAGGAGAAATTACGGATTACAGAATATCTCCAATGATGGCAACTGCCAATATTCAAGCCGCACAAAACAGATTGACAATCAGAGTGAATGTTCGGTTTACCAATAAAAATAAAGAAGCCGATAATTTTGAGAAACCATTCGAATTTTTCTTTGATTATCCCGCAGCACAGCAACTTACAGGTCAGACAAAGGATAACGCTATTAAAACAATTTTCGAAAGAATCACTCAGGACATATTTAATGAATCATTGGCAAAATGGTAAATCCAGATGGCAGTTTTCAGTTAGCAGCTGAAATCTGAAATCTAACCCGAGCTTCAGCGAACTGGCGAAGCAAATCTAAAATCTAAAAATGAACGTAACAGATTATACTTATTTAATTAACAAACCAGACGCTATCAACGAGAAGCAAACTGATGCATTGGGAAAAGTGCTGGATGAGTTTCCGTTTTTTCAAAGTGCCCGAGCTTTAAGATTGAAAGGACTTTTTAATGAAAATAGTTTCAGGTATAATTTCGCATTAAAAGTTACGGCAGCGCATACCACTGACAGAACCGTTTTATTTGATTTCATCACTTCAGACACTTTTGTTGCTATCCAAAAAGGATTATACGACAAGAAAATCCTAGAGCTTCTTGACATTAATGTAATTGATTCCGAAGTAATTAAGCACGAAATAAGGCTTGAGCCAAAAATAAATACTTTGGAACAATCCATTATTACTACTATTAAAGAAGCTATTCCGATTGAAGTCAGCGAAAATACAAAATCAGCAGAAGAAAATCTGGGAATTGGAAAGCCTTTGGGTTTCTCCATAAACGAAAAACATTCTTTTCAAGAATGGCTTCAACTCTCCAGAACTCAACCAATCGAAAGAGAAATCAATTATAAAACATCCACATTGGATGAGGATAAAAAGAAAAAAGCTGAATTGATAGATAAATTTATTGAAGCCAGTCCAAAAATTTCTCCAATAAAACAAAACACAGATTCTCCTATTCATATCGATGTGAATAAAACAGATAATTCCTACTTAATGACCGAAACTTTGGCAAGAGTTTACTTGGAGCAAAAAAAATATCAAAAAGCGATACAAGCTTATGAGATATTAATTTTGAAATATCCAGAAAAAAGTAGTTTCTTTGCAGACCGAATCTCGGATATTAAGATTTTACAACAAAATAATAATTAAACAATGAGCACATTTTCAATTTTTTTAGTTTTAATAACAATAGTTTGTTTCCTACTTGTAGTAGTAATAATGGTTCAAAACCCTAAAGGTGGTGGGCTTTCTTCATCATTAGGTGGATCAACACAAATTGGTGGTGTACAAAAAACTACAGACTTTTTAGATAAAAGCACTTGGACATTAGCAACTATATTAATTGTACTTATTTTACTTTCAAGTTTAAGTTTTGGAGGATCATTAGGAGATAGTGATTCCAAAATTATTGACAAAACAGAAACTGCTGCTCCAAAAGCAACAACTCCTGCTCCAATGACTCCTGCTCCGGCATCTGAGCCAGCAAAAAAATAAGTTGCTCGTCAAAATATATAAAATGCCAGCCTGTCAAAGCTGGCATTTTTTTTAAGAAAAAATGTCAGTTTTCAACTGTTGGCATAATTTCTGAAATCCGATTCTTATCAAATTAATAATAACAAAAATATTATATCATTATGGCTTTAAATATCAAACCGCTTTCAGACCGCGTTCTTATAGAACCAGTAGCTGCTGAAACAAAAACTGCCTCAGGGATTTTTATTCCGGATAACGCAAAAGAAAAACCACAAAAGGGAACTGTTGTTGCTGTTGGAAAAGGCACAAAAGACCACGAAATGACTGTAAAAGTTGGAGATTCTGTTCTTTATGGAAAATATGCCGGTACAGAATTGAAACTAGACGGAAAAGATTATTTGATTATGCGTGAGGACGATATCCTTGCGATAGTATAGCCCCCTAACCCCCGAAGGGGGAATTCTCAACAAATAAACACACACAAAACTTGAAACTTTAAACTTTCAAACTTTAAACAAAAAACAAATGGCAAAAGATATAAAATTTGATATTGAAGCACGTGACGGATTAAAACGTGGCGTCGATGCATTAGCAAATGCAGTAAAAGTAACCCTTGGACCTAAAGGTCGTAACGTAATTATTGGAAAATCTTTTGGTGGACCAACCGTTACTAAAGATGGTGTTACCGTTGCAAAAGAAATAGAATTGAAAGATCCATTAGAAAATATGGGTGCTCAAATGGTTAAAGAAGTTGCTTCAAAAACCAATGATTTGGCTGGTGATGGGACAACAACTGCTACGGTTTTGGCGCAAGCCATCGTAAAAGAAGGTTTGAAAAACGTTGCTGCCGGTGCAAATCCAATGGATTTAAAAAGAGGAATTGACAAAGCTGTTGAAGCTATTGTTGCAGACTTGGCCAAACAAGCAAAAGTAGTAGGAAGTGATTCTGAAAAAATAAAACAAATCGCTGCAATTTCAGCCAATAACGATGAAATGATTGGCGAATTAATTGCTAACGCTTTCGCGAAAGTTGGAAAAGAAGGTGTAATCACCGTTGAAGAAGCCAAAGGAACTGATACTTATGTAGATGTTGTGGAAGGAATGCAATTTGACAGAGGCTATCTTTCTCCTTATTTTGTTACCAATGGTGAGAAAATGGAAGTAGAACTTGAAAGTCCTTACATTCTTTTGTATGACAAAAAAGTGTCTTCTTTAAAAGAATTATTGCCAGTTTTGGAACCAGTTGCTCAATCCGGAAAACCATTATTGATTATTGCCGAAGATGTAGATGGAGAAGCATTATCAACATTGGTGGTAAATAAATTACGTGGCGCTTTGAAAATTGCTGCTGTAAAAGCACCTGGTTTTGGCGACAGAAGAAAAGCAATGTTAGAAGATATTGCCATCTTAACTGGAGGAATCGTAATCTCAGAAGAAAGAGGTTATACTTTAGAAAACACAACTATCGAAATGTTGGGAACTGCAAAAAGAGTAACCATCGATAAAGATAACACCACCATCGTAAGTGGTGCTGGTGAAGCTGATGTAATCAAAAATCGCGTGAGCCAAATCAAAGGTCAAATGGAAGCAACGACTTCTGATTACGACAAAGAAAAATTGCAGGAACGTTTGGCTAAATTAGCTGGTGGAGTTGCTGTTTTATATGTTGGAGCTGCTTCTGAAGTAGAAATGAAAGAGAAAAAAGATAGAGTTGACGATGCGCTTCACGCAACTCGTGCCGCTGTCGAAGAAGGAATTGTTGCTGGTGGAGGTGTTGCCTTATTGAGAGCCAAAAATGCTCTTGCTGCTTTAAAAGCGGACAACGCTGACGAAGCAACAGGAATCCAAATTATATCTCGTGCTATCGAATCTCCATTGAGAACAATTGTCGAAAATGCAGGACTTGAAGGCTCTGTTGTTGTGGCAAAAGTTGCCGAAGGAAAAGGTGATTTTGGTTACAATGCAAAAACTGACGAATATGTTGATATGCTAAAAGCTGGAATTATCGATCCTAAGAAAGTAACTCGTGTAGCTTTAGAAAATGCAGCATCTGTAGCCGGAATGATATTGACAACCGAATGTGCTTTGGTTGAAATCAAAGAAGAAAACGGTAGTGCAATGCCAATGGGCGGAGGAATGCCGGGAATGATGTGATTTTTAAATTCCAAATTAGAATAAATAATTTAGAAACCTGTTCCTTTATTGGAGCAGGTTTTTTTATAGCCAAGGATTTTCTAATCTAGATTTTTTGCTGCTAAAGCAAGAAAGTCTGAATGATATTTTTACTTTGTGAAAAAACACGGTATATTCTTTTTTATAAGCAATAGATTGTCGATTTTTGCCCCTTGTAAATCAATTCAAATGAAAATGATAATAGACGATAAAGAGATAATTTTATTAAAAGTTTCTGGTCAGGATAAACCAGGTGTGACAGCTGGCTTAACATCCATATTGGCAAATTATGATGCCATTATCTTAGATATTGGTCAAGCCGATATTCACGATACGTTATCTTTGGGAATTTTATTTGAAATAAAAGCAGGTTCTTCTTCAGCACCTGTATTGAAAGATTTATTGTTCAAAGCCTATAATTTGGGAATTAATGTTAAGTTTATTCCGATTTCTATTCCTGATTACGAAATTTGGGTAAAAGGACAAAGCAAACAACGTTATATTATCAATGTTTTGGGTGAAAAGTTGACAGCAAAGCAGCTAGCCGCTGTGACCAAAATAATGTCAGACCAAAAATTGAATATTGATTCTATCATAAGATTAACAGGTAGAACTTCGGTGGTGGAGATCGAAGAATATCCTCGTTCTTGTGTACAATTATCTGTAACTGGTCATATTGTCGATAAGACTTTAATGACGGCTAATTTTATGGAAATTTCAGGAAAGTATGATGTAGATATCTCTTTTCAAGAAGACAATATGTATAGAAGAAACAGACGTTTGGTGTGTTTTGATATGGATTCCACCTTAATTCAAACCGAAGTAATCGATGAATTAGCCGAGTTAGCTGGTGTTGGCGAACAAGTAAGAGCTATCACAGAATCAGCGATGAATGGCGAAATCGATTTTAGTGAAAGTTTCAAAAAACGGATGGCTTTGTTAGAAGGATTGAGCGAAGACGTTCTGCATAATGTGGCTATAAATTTACCTATAACAAAAGGAGCGCATCGCTTGATGAGAGCCTTAAAATATTACGGCTATAAAACCGCAATATTATCTGGAGGATTCACGTATTTTGGCGATTATTTACAAAAAGAATTGGGGATTGATTACGTTTATGCCAATCAATTAGAGATTAAAGATGGTAAATTGACAGGCAACTATTTGGGCGAAATTGTGGATGGTCAAAAGAAAGCCGAATACCTAAAAGCCATCGCCGAAAAAGAAGGCATTCACATCAACCAAACTATTGCTGTGGGCGATGGTGCGAATGATTTGCCTATGTTGAACTTGGCAGGTTTAGGAATTGCTTTTCACGCCAAACCGAAAGTAAAAGAAAATGCAGCCACTTCTATTTCTAGTCTAGGTCTTGACGGTATTTTATACTTATTAGGCTACCACGACAGACATATCGATATGATGCAGGAGGAGTAACTATTTCAAATTATATTATAAAATAAGAATCCCGTTTTGAAATTTCAATACGGGATTCTTATTTTATTTTTTATATTTGTTTGTCGTGTTAAATTTTAGATTGGTCAAGAATTTGCTTTTCTGAAGCATTACAAATTCCTCTTGCCCCACAACTCATTCTATGTGGTCCGCAAGAAGCCAAAAAGGAAAGAACAAACGCTATTAAAAGTAGTTTTTTCATTTTATTGATTTACAATTATCTGCATATTTTTCAATTGTTCCAAATAATCTCTTTCATTCGACAATCGGGGAATTTTGTGTTGTCCTCCCAGTTTGTCTTTGTCTTTTAGCCAATCGTAAAATAAATTTTTACGTGCAACATTTATAACCAACGGATTCAGCGTCATATTATTAAATCGCTTTGCCTCGTAATCAGAATTTAAAGATTGCAAGGTTTCGTCCAATACTTTTTGGAACGCCTTTACATCATCCGGATTTTTCTTGAACTCAATCATCCATTCGTGTGCCCCTTTATCCTTGTCTTTCATAAAAACGGGAGCAACAGTATAATCTACTATTTCGGTTCTGGTAATTTGGCAGGCTTTGGCAATGGCCTGATCAGTATTTTCGACCATTAATTCTTCACCAAAAACATTAATGTGATGTTTGGTTCTTCCCGTCACCCGAATTCGGTATGGATTTAATGAAGTAAAACGAACTGTATCGCCAATTAAATAACGCCACAAACCAGAATTCGTTGTGATGACAATAGCATAATTTTTGAAAAGTTCTACCTCTGACAACCTAATCGTTTTTTGATTTGGAGTTCCAAAAGTATCCATTGGAATGAATTCATAGAAAATTCCATAATCCAGCATTAGTAATAAATCACTGGAATCATTCAAATCCTGAATGGCAAAAAATCCTTCTGAGGCATTGTATATTTCGTAATATTTGAAATCGTTTTTCGGCAGAATATTTTTATATTGTTCTCGATAGGGTTCAAAACTAACTCCACCGTGAAAATAAACTTCCAGATTGGGCCAAAGTTCCATCAAATTTCCTCTGCCAGTTTCTTCAAGTAATTTGTTCATTAAAACCAACATCCAGGAAGGAACACCGGCAAAACTGGTTACATTTTCGTTTTTGACTTCGTTTATTATTGCAGGAAGTTTCGTTGCCCAATCGCTCATCAACGAGATTTCCTTATTTGGAGTGCTGCTGAAATCAGCCCAAAGTGGCATGTTTTCAATTAAAATAGCCGATAAATCCCCAAAAAAAGTATTGTTGTTTTCATAAATTTGGGAACTTCCGCCAAGGCGAAGACTTTTCCCCAAAAACATTTCAGAATTTTCATTATTGTTCAAATATATACACAACAAATCCTTACCCGCTTTGTAATGGCAGTCTTCCAATGCTTCGGGACTTACAGGAATAAATTTGCTTTTGGCATTTGTAGTTCCGCTGGATTTGGCAAACCATTTTACAGGAGTTGCCCAGAAAACATTCTGTTCGCCTTTTCGGGTGCGTTCTAACAAAGGCTGCAATTCTTCGTAGTTAGAAACAGGAACTCTTTCGGCGAAAGTGGCATACGAATTTACGGAAGCGTAGTCGTATTTTTGACCTAAAATTGTATTTTCTGAGGCTCGAATCAAGTTCATTAACAATTCTTCCTGAACTTCATTTGGGTATTTTAAAAAAAGTTCTATTTGATGAATTCTCTGTTTGAGAACCCAAGAAGCGAAAGAATTGATTACAGCTATTGGCATTCTGATTTTAGATTTTAGAATTAGGATTTTAGATTTGAAAAAAGGGGAACAAACACTAACTTTACAACTTTATCAAAAATAGTGTTTTTTTTTTAAGTTTTAGAAATTTCTAATTTCTATTTCTCGATTCGAAAATCTAAAATCTAAAATCTAAAATGACTTACGAAGGCGTACTTTCTAAAATGCAAACCGAATTTGGGAATCCAATTCAATATTATCTGGTTTTTGAAAACAGTTTTTTGAACGTGAATCAATTACTGAATAAAAATTTGGAAATTAATTTTGTGGGTTACCAATGTTTGAATTGCGGTAAAAAGAAGAAAATCTATCGTCAGGGATTTTGCTATGACTGTTTTTATTCCAGCCCAGCGGTTGGCGATTGGATTATGAAGCCTGAATTGAGCACGGCGCATCTTGGCATTCAGGACAGAGATTTGGTTTATGAAGAAAAAGTACAATTGCAACCGCATATTGTCTATTTGGCTTTATCAAGTGAAGTAAAAGTAGGTGTAACCCGAAAAACTCAAATGCCTACACGATGGATTGATCAGGGCGCAACCCAAGCGATTTCAATTGTGGAAGTTCCAAATCGTTATCTGGCAGGAATTACCGAAGTCGCTTTGAAAAACCATTATGCCGATAAAACCAATTGGCGAAAAATGCTCCAAAACGATGTCGTACAAGTTGATTTAATTGCCGAAAGATTGAAAGTCGAGAACTTAATTCCCGCCGAAGTTCAGGAATATTTCTACTCGGAGAAAAACGATTTATACGAAATGCACTTTCCCGTTTTGGAATATCCAAAAAAAATAAACAGTTTAAGTTTAGAAAAAATGCCCAATTTTCAAGGAAAACTCACCGGAATTAAAGGGCAATATTTAATCTTTGAAGACGGAACCGTTTTTAATATTAGAAGTTCCGAAGGATATGTGGTGCAAATAAATATTTAAAACAAAACCCTTTCAATCCCATGGCATAGGACTAAAAGGGCAAACTATTAAAAAAAATATTTATTGAATTGTAATCTCAAAAGGCATCATTGCCTGAACTCCTTTTTGAGATTGCATTCTTTTAATTTGTTCCATCAAGCGATACGTTTCATCGCCTAATTCTTCTTTTATAAAGGCTTCTTTTGATTTTGCAAAAGGTAGATTTTCTAAAATATCGTTAATGTTCTTTTCGAATTCAGGGAAATTTTGTGTTTTGTAGTTTTTAATTTTGGCTAAACTTGCTGCTTCTTTTAAGGCATCATCCAAACCACCAATTTTATCTACAAGTCCAATTTTTAAAGCTTGAGAACCTGACCAAACTCTGCCTTGCGCAATAGAATCTACTTGTGCAAACGACATCTTTCGTCCTTCGGCAACGTGTGATACAAATGTTTTGTAAATATGCTCGACTCCTTCAAGAGTAACTGCTTTAAATTTTTCGTCCATTGGCACAAACGGACTGTATTCCGCTGCGTTTTCATTGGTTTTTACTTGTTCTGTGTGAATACCAATTTTCGTTGCCAATTGAGTGAAATTTGGCAATATTCCAAAAACGCCTATTGAACCAGTAATAGTGTTGTTTTCGGCAAAAATCTTATTAGCATTACAAGCAATATAATAACCTCCCGAAGCTGCATAATTTCCCATTGAAACCACAACGGGTTTTACTTTTTTGGTCAATTCGATTTCTCTCCAAATCAAATCTGATGTTAACGCATTTCCGCCGGGACTATTAATTCGAAGCACAATTGCTTTTATATTTTTGTCTTTTCTTGCTTCCATTAGCGAGCGACGCATTGAGCCTTCACCAATGGTGTTGACATCCCCTTCTCCACTCATAATTTCTCCCTGAGCATAAATAATGGCGATTTTGTCTTTACTATCAAAGCTTTCCGAAGTAGTTGCGATTTTTCTGGCATAATCTAAAATGCTTATTTTGTTGTAATCTTTATCATTGTCAACCTTTAAAGCTTTTTTAATGGCATTATGATAGATATCTTCATAAGCCACGACATCGACTAATTTTTCAGATTTCGCCATTTCGGGAGTTCTCGCCAGAAGTCCGTTGGCAATTTCGTTTAATTTTGCTGTCGAAATTTTTCTGCTTTTCGAAATATCCTCAAGAACAGAACTCCATACTGAATTCAATAATGCCAAAGTTTGTTCTCTATTGGCGTCGCTCATTTTGTTGTCCAAGAAAGGCTCCACGGCACTTTTGTATTTTCCGTGACGTATCACTTCCATTTTCACGCCCGTTTTATCCTGAAGATCTTTGAAAAACATTAATTCGGCAGATAAACCTTTGAAATCTAAATCGCCAACCGGATTAATGTAAACCGTATTGGCAACAGAATTTAAATAATATTCTTTTTGTGAATACGAATTGGCATAAGCCATTACAAATTTTCCTGATTTTTTGAAGTCTTCCAATGCATCACGCAAGGCTTTATATTGGGCAATTCCCAAGTCAGAATTGTCATTTAAAATCGAAATTCCCTTAATGTCATCATCCGTTTTTGCTTCTTCGATGGCATTTATAATATCCGAAAGACCTACTTTTTCTCCATCGGCTAAAATGGTCATCCAAGGATCTTTGTATTTACCGGCATAGTCATTTTTGATGTGTTCCAAGTTTAATTCGATAACCGAATTATTTTTGACCGCTATTTCTTCTGATTCTCCACCAAAAATCATCGCAATCATTATTATTCCAAAAACGAACAACATTAAAAAGACAAATATGCCTACGATGGTTGCCAAAACATTTCCTAAAAATCTCATAATTCTGTTTTTTTAATAAGTAGCAAAAAGGGTTGATGCGTTACAAATTTAAACACGAAAACTAAAAAAATAGTTATCAACACGGGGACAAATATAGTTCAATTCTAAAATTGTTTTAGTTAATTTGTGGTTAATATGAAATCACAGCATCAGGTCGTTTTATCCCTCGGGACCAATCAAGGCAATCGTCTTGAAAACGTGGAGCATAGCCTTGAAATGATACATCGGGAAATAGGTACGATTATCAAAATTTCGAAGTTGTATGAAACGCCTTCTTGGGGTTTTGATAGCGACGCCTTCTACAATTGTGTTTTGGTTATTCATACTTTTAGCTCTGCCCATAAAATTTTAGACCAAATATTGAATATTGAAAGACGATTGGGTCGAGTTCGCGGAGATACTTTAGAATACCAATCCCGGATTATTGATATTGATTTAATCACTTTCGACGAAGAAATTATTAACACTGAAGAACTTCAGATTCCGCATCCGTTGATGCAAAACAGAAAGTTCGTTTTGTTGCCAATGATGGATTTGAATTTAGACTGGAAACATCCTGTTTTTCACAAAAAAACTGCCGAATTACTAGAAACCTCTCCAGACAATAGTGTTTGCACAATTGTACAGAATTTAGAAATGCCATTGGATAGCATTCCTTTGGAACAATTCAATTACATTGCTTTTGAAGGGAATATTGGAGCTGGAAAAACAACCTTAACCACAAAAATTGCTGAAGATTTTAATGCCAAAACGGTCTTGGAACGCTTTGCCGATAATCCTTTTCTTCCAAAATTTTACGAAGATCAAAACCGTTATGCTTTTCCGCTTGAAATGTCATTTCTCGCCGACAGATACAAACAATTATCTGATGATTTGGCGCAATTTGATTTGTTTAAGGATTTTATCGTAGCCGACTATCATATTTTTAAATCCTTAATTTTTGCCAAAATAACGCTTGCCGAAGACGAATATCGTTTGTATCGAACGCTGTTTGATATTGTTTATAGAGAAATGCCGAAACCGGATTTGTATATTTATTTATACCAAAACACAGAGCGTTTATTGGAAAATATTAAGAAAAGAGGCAGAGATTATGAGCAAAAAATTCCAGCTTCTTATTTGGATAAAATCAATAATGGGTACCTCGATTACATAAAATCTCAAACCGAATTGAATGTTTTGATTATCGATGTTTCGGATAGAGATTTTGTAAAAAATCAGGAAGATTACCTTTATATTTTGGATGAAATTCAACAGAAGATTAGCCAATAGAAATTGGTTT
>JAEMQE010000049.1:0-10087 GCA_022758945.1 Lentimicrobium sp.
TGAGAATTAAAAACCTTATTACCGCTTTGTTTGTTATATCTTCAATTTTTGTAGCCAATGCGCAACAAAAAAAATATATAGTGCATACTGTTGCATTTTACAATTTCGAAAATTTATTTGACACAATTAATAATCCAAACAATGATGAGGAATGGACTCCAACAGGGTTACAACGTTGGACTTCAAAGAAATACAATCAAAAATTAGAAAATCTTTCAAAAGTCCTGATGCAAATCGGTACGAATGATCAACAAAAAGAAGCCCCTACTTTTATAGGATGCTCTGAAGTTGAAAACCGTGGCGTTCTCGAAGACTTGATAAAAACGCCCAACCTAGTTAATCTCGATTACGGAATCGTGCATTTTGATTCGCCAGATAAAAGAGGAATTGATGTGGGGCTTTTATACCAAAAAAAATATTTCAAGCCTACAAGTTTCGTTAATATTCCCTTGATAATCTATAGAGGTACCAATATTGAGAAAGATAAAGAGACGGAAGAAGATAAAGCAGATAAAGATAAAATAGAAGTTACACACGATAATAGAGTTTACACCAGAGATATTCTGTTAGTAACGGGCTTTCTTGATGGGGAAGAAATTAATATATTGGTAAATCACTGGCCGTCACGTTCTGGAGGCGAGAAAAAAAGCAGTCCATTTCGTGAAGCAGCAGGAAGATTAGCTAGAAAAGTGATGGATTCTGTTTACAAAGTAAATCCCAATGCCAAAATCATTTTAATGGGAGATTTAAACGATGGAACCTATAACAAAAGTGTAAAAGAAGGTGTTGGAGCCAAATTAAAAAAATCCGAAGTACAACAATTTGGCGTTTATAATCCTTTCGAACAAATGGCAAAAGACGGAAATGCAACTTTGTTTTATAGAGATTCTGGAGATATTTTCGACCAGATTATGGTTTCTGAAACTTTAATCAAGAATGATTTTTCTACTTTTCAATATTGGAAAGCAGGAATATACAATAAACCTTTTATGATAGAAAAATTTGGAAGATATGCAGGTTATCCCCTGCGCCATTCAGAAAATGAAGTGGGTTATAGCGACCACTTTCCGGTTTATATTTATTTAGTAAAAGAAGTAAAATAATTTAAAACTCACCAAATGAAAAATATAGTAATAACTTTTCTTTTAGTATTTTCAATAAATTGTTTTTCACAAGACACAATAACAACCGCCAAGGCCAAAGATTACATGGACAAAGAGGTTATTGTGGTGGGAAAAGTAATTTCATTCAAACTTGCTTCCGAAGGAAAAACCACAAATTACATTAACATAGACAAGCCGTATCCGGAGAGCGTTTTCACTGTGGTAATTTCTAATTATTATCTCGAAAAACTGAACATCAAAATCGAAGATTTAAAGGACAAAACTGTTTGTATAAAAGGTAAAATCACCACTTATAAAAATGATCCAAAACAAATTCCACAGATTTACAATCCGATAAGTATTGTTGTAAAAAAAGAGTGATTTTGTAGGATTTTTTAAATCAACCATTTCAAACCATTAAGACATTCTATTTTTCAGAATTTCTTAATGGTTTTTTAAATTAGAAAATCAAGAATCTACTAAAATTGCGAAATAATCATAAATGTCGCTCCAATATTTTTAGTTTCTACCATATTGGCGGTTTTTAAGATTAAAAAGTTATATTTTTGCAAAAAATAAAATAAAGCATCCACAATGGACGATTATTATTCGGAGAAAAGTATAATCAAATAGGGATAGTCGTTGCATAATGTTAGCGATTTTCCTTAAAATATCGCATTACATTATGATTACGTATTACAAAAACAACAAAGGTTTAACTCAAACCGAAAATCGTGAAGACAACTGCTGGATTAATGTAGTTTGTCCCACAAAGGAAGAAACCAAATTCCTTCTCAAAGAACTTCAAATTCCCGATGATTTCTACAGCGATATTGAAGATATTGACGAGCGACCTCGTATCGAAATCGAAAACGGTTGGACACTTATTATTCTTCGAATTCCTTTCAAAAGCAATGATCCAAAACTGCCGTTCAACACAGCGCCATTGGGTTTAATGTTTAAAGACGATATTTTTGTTTCGCTTTGTTTTCATCAAACCGATATACTTTCTGACTTTGTTTTGTACACTAAACGCAAGAAAATTTCCATTGAAAACGACTTCGATTTAGTGTTAAAATTATTGCTTTCCTCCAGCATTTGGTTTTTGAAATACCTAAAACAAATTAATCAACGAATAAAAGAAGCAGAAGATAATCTTGAAAAATCCATAAAAAATGAAGAGCTTCAAGCTTTATGGCAAATTGAAAAGTGCTTAGTATTTTTTGTCACCTCTTTAAAAGGCAACGATGTTTTGTTTCGCAGAATCAAGAATTTAAAAACCCAAAAAGATACTTTTGACCCGGAATTGCTTGAAGATCTCGAAATCGAATTGCGTCAGGCAGAAGAAACCACAAACATTTATAGCAACATCTTAACGGGAATGATGGATGCTTATGCTTCAGTAATTTCAAATAATTTGAACGTTATTATGAAAAGGCTGACTTCTATTTCCATTATTTTGATGATTCCCACAGTAATTGCAAGTTTGTATGGAATGAATGTGCCAAATAATCTTCAAGAAAACCCTTTCGGATTCTGGATCGTATTGTTAATTTCACTTTTGATTTCTATTTCTGGCGTATTCTTATTCAAGAAAAAGAATTTGTTCTAAAATTTTCAGGAGTCATTTACTTCGTCAGTTCGCTTCGCTCGTGTCTCGAATTATGTTTAAACCTATAAGGTTTTAAAAACCTTATAGGTTTGGCAAAAGGGAAAGGATTTCCATCTTACTTGGGATACAAACAGAACTTAACAAGCGTCATTTCTTATTGTATTAATTTTTTTGAAATTTACTTTATATTTCGCCTTTATATAATATATTTGTAAAATAATATAACAATTACAACTAAAAAAGTTACAATGATAACAATAGTAGATCAATTTGGGATAGAATCAGCCCTAAAACAATTAGGTATTGAAGCTATAAATGAAGGAACTTCAACCGGAGCAAACAATTTTGCAAACGGAAAAATTATTGAAAGCTATTCACCAGCCGATGGAACTTTAATCGCAAAAGTAAAAACTTCGACCAAAGAAGATTACGAAAAAGCAATGAAAAAAGCCTCCGAAGCATTCCTAGAATGGCGATTGATTCCAGCACCAAAAAGAGGCGATATCGTCCGCCAAATGGGTGACGAATTAAGAAAATTCAAAGAACCTTTAGGAAAATTGGTTTCTTATGAAATGGGAAAAAGTCTTCAGGAAGGCTATGGCGAAGTTCAGGAAATGATAGATATTTGTGATTTTGCAGTAGGATTATCACGTCAATTATACGGATTAACCATGCATTCTGAACGTCCAATGCACAGAATGTATGAGCAATATCACCCGATTGGAACCGTTGGAATCATTTCGTCATTTAACTTTCCAGTTGCCGTTTGGAGTTGGAACGCAATGATAGCTTGGGTTTGTGGAGATGTTGCGATTTGGAAACCAAGTTCAAAAGTGCCTTTATGTGGCATTGCCTGTCAAAACATTATAAAAACAGTTCTTAAAAGAAACAATGTTCCCGAAGGTGTAAGTTGCTTGGTAACCGGAAACGAATCGGGCGATTTAATAAATAATGACAAAAGAATTTCCTTGGTTTCTTTTACGGGATCAACAAGAATTGGGCGTCACGTATCAAAAACTGTTGCTGAACGTTTTGGAAACACGATTCTCGAATTAGGAGGAAATAATGCGATTATCGTTTCGGAACACGCTGATATTAGTATGGTATTAGTTGGAGCTGTTTTTGGAGCTGTTGGAACCGCAGGACAACGTTGTACTTCGACTCGCCGTTTAATCATTCACGAAAGTGTGTATGACAAAACCATCAGCGTTTTGAAAAATGCTTATTCTCAATTGAAAATCGGAAATCCATTAGACGAAAACAACCACGTTGGACCAATAATCGACAAAGGAGCCGTTCAGGAATATTTGACTGCTATTGAAAAAGCCAAACAAGAAGGTGCAACTATTATTGTAGAAGGCGGTGTTGTAGAAGGCAAAGGGTACGAAAGTGGATGTTATGTAAAACCGTGTATTATCGAAGCCGAAAATCATTTTGAAATCGTTCAAACCGAAACTTTTGCACCTATTTTATATGTTATGAAATACGCAACAATCGAAGAAGCGATTGCGATGCAAAACGGAGTTCCACAAGGACTTTCCTCTTCCATTTTCACCAATAATATGCGAGAAATGGAATTATTTCTTTCGCAATCGGGTTCGGATTGTGGAATTGCCAATGTAAATATTGGAACTTCCGGAGCAGAAATTGGCGGCGCTTTTGGTGGTGAAAAAGAAACTGGTGGCGGACGAGAATCCGGTTCCGATGCTTGGAAAGCCTATATGCGAAGACAAACGAATACTATTAATTACGGAACGCAATTGCCATTGGCACAAGGAATAAAATTTGATTTGTAAAGAAAATAATTCATAAAAAAAGCGGCTTGATTTTCGTCAAGCCGCTTTTTTATTTATTTGAATTGACTAGTCTAAATTGAACGATACACCAACATTAAAAGAAGAACCGTTATTGTATTTTGAAGTAGCATTTGCATCATATTTTGCAAATGGAACAGAAAATTCAGAAAAAATTCCAAATCCGTCGGTAAAGAAATATCTTGCACCAAGATGACCACCAAAGTTTTTCAAACCTAAATTCAAACCAGGATACACGTCAAATTTTGGAGAAAGGTTTAATACACTTCCTAAATTGGCATTAAATCTTGCTTTAACATCAAAACGATAATCGCTAGAAACGTCTTGAATTTGGCTGCCACCTAATAAATAAGAAGCAAGAACTCCAATAGAAAAGTTTTCGCCTAAACCATAATCGGTTGAAGCTAAGATTCCTGTTCCTCCATCTTGAAATGTCATCCCGATGTTGAGTTTTGTATCTCCTTTTCCTTTAAATGCTTGAGCGTTTATCATACAAAATGCCCCTAATAATACGATTGTAAAAATCTTTTTCATTGTTTTATTTTTTGCAAATATAGTGTTTTTAATTTCTCCCTTTTTCACTCGGATATAAACTTGGTAAAGGTTCACTTTGCCAGAATTCCTTCGTGTCAACATCCATAATTGTAAGCGGCCCTTTAAAAGCAGCTCCTGTATCAACATTCCAAACGTTGACCATTTTTACCGGCGTGGTTTTGCCAATTCTGGAAACAGGTGTGTGGCCAATGTAGATTTCTTTGTATAAAGTCAATCGTTTTGGATACAATAAATCACTTTTTTTCATCTTTTTATCCAATGCCAATGCGGTTTCCCATAGTGTTCTGTCCCAATAAAAAAGTTCCGGAAAATATTCATAAATCACACCATTCATATTGGTAAAACCCGCGTGAATAAACAAACGTTTTTTTTCGTCGATATAATATTCCTTTAAAGATTTTAGGAATTTAATATGTTTTTGTATGGTTTCGCTACTGGTTTTGTCATACGCCAAAACGGTTGATTCACCACCATGATTGTACCACAAAGGATTATCAATGCTTTCGTCGAGCCATTTTAACAACAATTGATCGTGGTTACCCAGGATAAAAATGCAATTGTGAGTGGTTTTCAATTCCATCAAATAATCGAGTACTTGTGGCGATTGGCTCCAGCCATCAACATAATCCCCCAAAAAAATTAAGGTGTCTTTTGGGGTAACTTTTGCCCTTTCCATAATTTGATGCAAGGCACGTAAACCGCCGTGAATGTCGCCAATAACGAGTGTTCTCATTCTATTTTGTTTGTTTTTTTCTACTGAACATCATACTTCATTTTCCTCAAAATCCGCAGAGCTTCTTTAAACGACAAATATACTTGTGTAAAAGGTTTTAAAAGTGTTTTTGCGTCAATTAATTTTTGCTTGGCATCTTCAAATCCGTTGAGGTAACAAATCATAAAAGTCGATGGCAAATTTTCTAAATCTTTCTGTTCCCGTTCCGTTAACGAAAGTCCTTTTTGGAGTTTGTTGAGCAAAGAAATATTGGAATTATAAATATGGAACAACATTTTCCGGTTGAACTCCGGTGGTTGAAAAAGGATTTCCCGGTCAATTTTATAATAACCATTATCGTGAAAATTTATGGTTTGTTTTTCCAAAGGATAATAACTCGTTTTGTCATTTAAACCCAAAGGAACATATTCAATAATCGTAAAAGAATCCTCGTCAAAAGTTATCGTCACCACATCCTGAGCCGAATAAAATAGCTTGATTTGCTCGTTGATCAGTTCAATATCAACACGCGAAAGAAAAGTTTTGTCCCGCGATTTTTTAGGAACTCCAGCCCAACAGATAACGAATAATTCCTTGAAAACCTTGTATTTTGGCATCATATCTTTGTGCCGGAAATTCATAAAATCAATCACGCCATCGAGCGTGTATCCAATACTATTTCTGGAATTATTTTCAATTCCAATGACGGTTTCTGTGTTTTGATAATTTTTTTCGATTTCCCCTTCAATAGGAACTGTATTGCTGCCCCGACGTATAAAAACACTTTTAGCTGGAATCGTGTGGATTCCTTTTTTGAAATGCGATGTCTTGCTTTTGGCCTTTATGGTCACTAATCCGATGACTTTGTCTTTGGACAAATTAGGAAAAGGTACGTTTTCATATTGAATTTTTGGTGGATTTTCGAGATAAGCATTTACCAAATTTTGAATGTGGCTGTCATCAAAAAAATCATCACCTACAATTTCGTTATCATGGTCTTCCACGCCAACAACAATATAGGAATTATTGGCAGGATTCGAATTGGATAAGGCACAAATATGTTTCAAAAACTTCGCTTTTCCCTCACGGGTATGCAAATTTAACTGACGTTTTTTGTCATAAAAACTGCTCTCATCGTTGTGAGCCAATAGATTTTTAATTAAAAGACGCTTATTAATCATTTAAGGTTATGGGTTTCGGGCATAAAACTAATCACTGCTCCTGAAAGATTTCGGGAGCAGTGATTACTATTTAAGGAATTGGATTTCCGGCACTTTCCGTCCAAAAAGCAAACCAATCTTCTAATTCCATATTAATTTCTGTCGCTTTTATCAAATTAATAATTCTGATTTTGTCAGCTGTACCAAAAACGGGTATTATTCCAGCCGGATGTTTCAAAATCCAGGCGAGAAGCAGTACGTCAATTTCAACATTATATTTTGTTGAAAGTTTTGTTGCCAGTTTTTTTACTCGAACGGATTTTTCGTCGATTTTTTTAAAAACAGATCCCATTGGAGACCAGCACAATGGCTTAATGTTATGTGTTTGCATGTGGTTTAAACTTCCGTCGAGCATTGGTTCAAAATGGGTGGCAGAAAACTCAATTTGGTTGTAATTTACTTTCATTTTTGTCTGAATCAAATCGGTTTGACTTGGAGTAAAATTAGAAACGCCAAAATCCAGAATTTTCCCTTCGTTTTTGAGTTTTTGAATGGCTTCGGCAATCTCATTCACTTGCATTAATGGGCTTGGTCTGTGCAATAAAAACAAATCCAAATAATCTGTTTTCAAATTTTTAAGCGATTGCTCTGCAGACCAAATAATATGCGCTTTCGAATAATTGTAATGGTGAATTTTAGTACTTCTGTTTTCTGACGGTAACTGAATACCACATTTCGAAATAAGCTGAATTTTTTCTCTTTTAATTTGGCTTTCGCCAAAAGCGTTTCCAAAAGCAGCTTCGGTGGTGTAACCGCCATAAATATCGGCATGATCAAATGTTGTAATTCCGGTTTCAATACAGGAATTCATCAGTTCGATCATCTGGTTTTTGTCCAAATTTTTGCCCCAATAACCCCACGTCATCGTTCCAGCAATTATCTTGGAAAAAGGTGTTTTTTTCATGATTTCATTTTGTTGATTTATATTTAAGAATTTTCAATTTTAAGGCATATTTTTTTGAAACTTTAAAATTATGAAAATACTATCACAAATCCTCCTTAAAATTCAGTGTTTGTGAGAAGTTTTAACCATTTTTTAACATCGTACTTCTAAAAAAAAATTCAATTTGCACCGTCAAAAATAACGAACACAATTTATAGTAATTAAAATACGAAAATGGAAGAAAATACAACGACTTTGGACATTAGAGCAATCAATGAAAAAATAGAAAGAGAAAGTGCTTTCATCGATTTGCTTACAATGGAAATGAATAAAGTAATCGTGGGTCAAAAACACATGATTGAACGATTATTAATTGGACTTTTAGGTCAAGGACATATTTTGTTAGAAGGTGTTCCTGGATTGGCAAAAACATTAGCGATAAATACTTTGGCGCAAGCCGTTCACGGTTCGTTCAGTAGAATCCAGTTTACCCCGGATTTATTGCCTGCTGATGTTGTGGGAACGATGATTTACAACATTAAATCCAATGAATTTTCTATAAAAAAAGGACCGATTTTTGCCAATTTCGTTCTTGCTGACGAGATTAACCGTGCGCCAGCCAAAGTTCAATCAGCATTATTGGAAGCGATGCAGGAAAAACAAGTGACTATTGGCGATACTACTTTTAAATTAGACAAACCGTTTTTAGTTTTAGCAACCCAAAATCCAATCGAACAAGAAGGAACTTATCCTTTGCCAGAAGCTCAAGTCGATCGTTTTATGTTGAAAACCGTGATTGATTATCCAAAAATGGAAGATGAGAGAATGGTAGTTCGTCAAAATCTAAAAGGGAATTACGAAAAAGTAAATCCAGTGGTTTCTGTAGAACAAATTTTGCGGGCACAAGAAGCTGTTCGTGAAGTTTATATGGACGAAAAAATCGAAAAATACATTCTTGATATTGTTTTCGCCACTCGTTATCCAGAGAAATATAAATTGGCCGATTTGAAACCATTAATTAGTTTCGGAGCTTCGCCACGTGGAAGTATCAATCTTGCCAATGCAGCAAAATGTTACGCTTTTATCAAACGTCGTGGGTATGTAATTCCAGAAGACGTTCGCGCCGTGGTTCACGATGTATTGCGTCACAGAATTGGTCTTACTTATGAGGCTGAAGCCGAAAATATTACATCGGTTGATATTATCAACAAAATCGTAAACGAGATTGAAGTACCTTAAAAAGATTTTAGATTTTAGAATGCAGAGTTTAGATTTTAGATCTGAAATCAGCAATCGTTAATCAACAATCACTAATCAAATGGATACAAAAGACCTCTTAAAAAAAGTACGAAAAATAGAAATCAAAACCCGAAGATTGAGTGATCACATCTTTTCGGGGGAATATCATACGTCGTTCAAAGGACGCGGAATGACTTTTAGCGAAGTGCGTCCCTATCAATATGGCGACGATATTCGGGCTATTGACTGGAATGTGACGGCTCGTTATAATGAAGCTCATGTGAAAGTTTTCGAGGAAGAACGCGAATTGACTATGATGTTGATGGTGGATATTTCGGGTTCTGAAAGTTTTGGTTCTAAAAACCAATTTAAAAAAGATATCGTTACCGAAATTGCTGCAACAATGGCGTTTTCGGCAACACAAAACAATGATAAAATTGGCTTGATTTTGTTTTCTGACCAAATAGAATTATACATTCCGCCCAAGAAAGGGCGTTCCCACGTTTTGAGAATCATTCGAGAATTGATAGAATTCGAACCAAAAAGCCACAAAACTGATATTGCCCAAGCTTTAAAATTCTTATCAAGCACTCAAAAGAAAAAAGCCATTGTATTTGTAATTTCCGATTTCATTTCAGAAGATTACGAACACACATTGAAAATAGCTTCCAAAAAACACGATATCACGGGCATTCGAGTATATGACATTCGCGAAGAAAAAATGCCAAATTTAGGAATGGTTTCAATGTTGGATGCCGAAACTGGCGAAACACAATTGATTAATACTGGTTCAAAATCAGTGCGAATCAATTATGAAAAATATTATAACGAAAAAGTAAAATATTTCAAGGAAACCTTCAGTAAATCTGGAGCTGGAGTAGTAAACACAAGAGTTGACGAAAGTTATGTAACAAAATTATTAGGCTATTTTAAATCGAGATAAAGATTT